>NZ_DBLXSO010000007.1:0-54772 GCF_057878315.1 Jutongia sp.
CAGTTTGATTCCTATTAATTGTAGTATGATTGGAAGAAATTATAGATATGAGATGGAAGTGTCTACTGATGTCAACGAGGAGGAGTATATTATTCAATATGGTTTTGAGTTTGAATGGAAAGATAACGAAGATAAAGAACCAAGAATAGTATCAGAGTTTTTAAAGATAAAGCTCAATGAAAAGGGACAAAAGTTTACACAACTAATCAATCGAACTGCTGACACGGCATTATATAAGAGTTCGGAGACAGGAAGGTGTTCTTCGAAAATTAAGGTTGAGGATGCTGAATTAGTTGTCAATAAGTTGAGAGCTTATGATGAACTTTATTATGCTGAGATTATTACAAAACTTAATGGGATGAAAATATACATGGAAAATAATCTGGATGCAAAAAGCTTTTATCGACCAGATCCTATTATACGTAAAGGCTTTGAGGAAGAGATGATAAATGCAAATAATTTGCCACGCGTTATTTATAACTTAAAGAGGCAGCGTCCTGATAAGTTTGAACTTTTAAAAGATGTATATTCTCAGTTGTTTCCTGATATTGAGGATGTTATTGTCAAGAAATTCCAATTGAAGGCTGAGACGGGAAATCAACTTCCTGAGGATGCCCCTTTCGCCTTTACAGATTTCGTTTATGTATTATTTGTAAGAGAGAAGAACTTGGCTAATCCGGTAAACTTTTCGATGATGTCCGATGGAGCAAAGAGAGTTTTTATGATTTTGACCAAGGTAATTGTGTCCAGTGTTAGCAATATTTCACTGATAGCAATTGAGGAGCCGGAAAACTCAATACATCCCGGTTTGTTCCAAGCATATATCCAGATTATTAGCCAATTGTTGGACGATTGCAAGGTTATCATAACAAGCCATTCACCATATATTATTAGTTATCTTAACCTTTTATGGATTCATGTTGGCATGAATAGAAAAGCCGGAGTGGCTGAATTCTTTACATTTAGAAAGTCAGGACAGAAACAATTAGAAAATGATGCTGCCGGGTTTAATATGAGCATAGGAGATTATTTATTCTCGTTGCTTGCAGATTCCGAGAGCAATATAAGTGATTATTTGGAGTGTGATGCTAATGAGTAAATGTCTCGTGCTTTTTGTAGAGGGTGATACAGAGGTTGAATTTTATAAACAGGTAATTGCTAATGCAAGAAAACTACATCCTGCCGGAAAATTTGATACCTATATCGAATACAGAAGTGTAGGGGGTGTGGGTGGCTTTAAAAATATCGCTCTTAGGAAATTTATAAAACAGGTAAAGACTAAATATGACAACGATTGTGAATTTACGGTTGTTTTATGTAGTGATACAGATGTTTTTGAGTTCGCTTCTAAACCACCGATAAAGTGGAATGAAGTCAAGAAAGAGCTTGAGGCTAATGGAGCTAAGAAAGTCATACATGTGCAGGCGAAAAGGTCAATTGAAGATTGGTTTTTACATGATCTTGAAGGGATTTTGAAATTCTTAAGGTTGGCTAAAAATACAAAAGTATCCGGAAAAAACGGATATGATAAACTGCAGCGTTTGTACAAGCAAGCCAATAAAATTTATATTAAGGGAAATAAGAGTAATGGTATGATAGCTCATTTGGATATTGATAAGATTGCAGATGAGGTAAAAGATCAATTGAATCCTTTATATAAGGTGCTTGGCGTAGATAAAACAAAATAAAGTTTGGTATGTAAGAGCATAGCTCTTTACATAGAAAAAGCCAGAGCTTGACTCTGACTGATTCCCTTGCCAAAGAAGGTCTTTGGACATATTTTTTTCGCAAATTAATAATAACAAAGAACACCTTCTTTGGCAAGGAGATTTTGCAAAGGAGGTATAGTGATATGGCAGTACATCATGGCGGTAAAGTCGGTAACGCAGCTAAGAAATTGGCTAGTAAGTCAACCGGCAAGAGTACCAAGAGTAAAGCTGGAAAAACATTAGCTACTCACAAGGCAAGGAAACATTGACTTGAGTAGTTGGTAATCACAGACCTGAGCAAGTCTCAAAACGGCTCTTTTATTGATGAAATTAACATATAGGAAAATGTAATTATGAAAGGAGAAATAATATGAATTCTTATCACATTAAAAAACACAGAATCAATAAGCTGCATATACCTGAAACTTACGACATAAATAAAATACAATTGGGAATTCCTGTGACTGCTAATGAAGCGGCTATTGTTGGATTGAAGGAAGTCGGACATATTGTATTGCCGTCCGGAAAATTTGGACCTCAGAGTAAAAGAAATGCTTATGGGTATTCATATACAGATAAGTCAAAACCGAAAGAGCGCCGTTATGTTTCAACAAATTGGATATATCCACATGGTAATACCAATGCCTCAGAGATTGCCGTGGACATACATAAACCGTGTTATCCTAAAATTGAAGTAGAAGCATATGGAATAGAATTACAGTTGTATGAAGGGGATGATAATCAGCAGTATGTTATTGTCAATATGACGGATGAAATTAGAAAAGACCATATGAAAGAAGCAATTAATTTAATGCTTGAAATATATGGAGAATGTTATGTGTATGATGGAGTGATTAGTGTCGATAAAACAATCAAAAGGCAGAGATGTAACTGGGAAATGCTTCCGCAGGGAGAGATGCCAAGTAGACATGTAAAAAAACAGTTAAAATCAATGAATAAAAAAACGGACACATATGATATCGCAAGATTAAATTATATCGAGGAATATAATGTTGCAACATGTGTAGAAGGAATAAATGGATTTAAGGGATATTATGCATATTTATTTGATAAGTATTGTGTGCTTGAGTGTGCAATTTATGGAAATGCGACATATATAATTCCAAAGGATAATTGGGAAGTAATGAGTCAAAAGACAAAAAAAGAGTTGACTGACGAAAAGGTGCTGATCGCCAAATTAGATCACAGACGAGATTGGAAGACAAATATAGCGAGCGTGTTCAAAAAATTGGAAATTATAAAAGAAAACCGAGAAGGCAACTAATGTCTATTGAGCAATATTAGAAAGTTGTGGATTCATCAGGTGAAGAGATTGCTGCTTAAGAAGGTAAAAAAGCAGAAGCGGTTAGAAAGTCTGCTTCTGCGTCAAAAAGATCAGTAAGTCGATTTTAATTTGATTGTAGTAGGTTCGTTACGTTGTTTTTGGGATCAAATGCTGGAAATGAAGAATATAACAAAAACTGCCGCCCCGTGGATTCCACGGAAGCGGCAGTCTCGTTCATATTTGTAATAAAAATAGTTTCTGTTTATAAAAGGTTTGGCAGCGATAGTGTGGTCAATTACTGAAGGAGTGACAGAACACCCTGGTTAGCCTGATTAGCCTGTGCAAGCATAGACTGACCAGCCTGCTGAAGGATGCTGTTCTTTGAGTAGTTAACCATCTCCTCAGCCATATCTGTATCACGGATACGAGACTCAGCAGAAGTGGTGTTCTCAACAACGTTATCCAGGTTGTCGATGGTGTGCTCAAGACGGTTCTGAACGGCACCAAGTGCGGAACGCTGCTCAGATACCTTAGCAACTGCATCAGCGATTGCATCGATAGCGTATGTAGCAGCCTTACCGGAATCATCAGCTACGTTTAAGCCCTTAACTCCAAGGTAAGAAGAATTCATTGTCTCGATGTCAACATTGATCTTGTTGGTCATGTCGGCATCAGAACCTACATGCAGGTTGAAGGAAAGTTTCTCAGCAACTTCGGTCTGACCGGTTTTGATATAAAATGTGCCTGTACCATTATCCTTAGTTACACCAGTATAAGTTGCATTGATTCCAACTTTGGCATTTCCCTCGGTATCTCCAATCTGGTTAGCTGCAAGCAGTTCTTTGGCTGCCAATTCATAGGCTTTACCCTTGGAGATGATGGAAGTGTTGGTGTCATCAATTCCATCATCCGCAGTGCCACCGTTAGTGCCTGCATCGTTGATAAGTGTGACCGATTTTGTTCCCACTGTAATAGTTGCACCTGCAGGAGCGTTAGCTGCTAAATTTGCTGCTGATGCGGTTGCTGCTCCACCTACACTTGTGGCTGTTGCGGCAGTTTGGTCTGCTAAGGTTGACGGATCTTCAGAATAATAACCAGCAGAAATTGTGTTATTGTCTTTTGTTTTTACTGTGTTAGCATACCATTTATATGTTTTGCCATTAACCGTTACATCTTGATGATTCGTATCGATATCTAATCCATTTGATCCGAATGCATTAGTTATATCAGCAGCTTCGCCACCAATAGTATACTCCTTACCACCAATAGTAACCTTGTCGCCAGCATTCAACTCGTCCATAACAAAAGTAGCTGTTCCATTACCATTATCTGTTAATGTACCTTTCAGACCTGCATCATGAGCCTTCAGATTAAGCTTCTTTGTGCCATCATCGCCCTTCAGTAGATAAGTCTCGTTGAACTTTGTTGTCTCAGCAACACGATCGATCTCGGTTGTGAGCTGTGAAATCTCATCCTGAATAGCCTGACGATCAGACTGGCTGTTTGTTCCGTTAGAAGCCTGTACTGCCAGCTCGTTCATTCTCTGAAGCATTGAGTGAACCTCTGTCAGAGCACCCTC
This sequence comes from Jutongia sp., assembly GCF_057878315.1. Classification (NCBI taxonomy): domain Bacteria; kingdom Bacillati; phylum Bacillota; class Clostridia; order Lachnospirales; family Lachnospiraceae; genus Jutongia; species Jutongia sp. The sequence goes on from NZ_DBLXSO010000007.1 coordinate 4,574, forward strand.
AGCTGTCTGTACTGCGGAAACACCGTCCTCTGCGTTGGTAGATGCCTGGTCAAGACCACGGATCTGCTTTCTCATCTTCTCAGAAATCGTAAGACCTGCTGCATCATCTGCTGCACGGTTGATTCTGTAACCGGAAGAAAGCTTCTCGGTTGACTTGGAAAGAGAACCGGTTGTCATTCCAAGCATTCTGTTTGCGTTCATCGCTGTAATATTGTGCTGTACTATCATAGTAGTTACCTCCTTGTTTGAAACAGGCAGATTCCTTTCTGCCCGTGTGCTATGTTTCGACACCGCAAGTGCGGCATCATATTACAATTATCATTGATTCGGTTGTGTTAAATTGTTGCCTCCTTTCGTAAAACAGAAACGCTATCTAACAAATGTCGCATCCTACTCTGAACACGCATAAACAGGGCGTTCGCAGACTTCCGTATTTCATAAGAAAGAATTAAAATAAAATTGCAGCAATCCGCGGAAAATTGCATTCCGCAGAAATACAAAAGGTAGCATTACCGGAAAGGAAAATATTATGAGTACAACGTGTCCCATCAGGAAAGAAGAGGATTTGCAGCGATTTAAAAACTATTATCTGGAAAAAGGAAACATGAGAAACTACCTATTAATTGTGGTAGGATTGAACACGGCATTGCGCATTGGCGATGTCCTGAAATTAAAATGGGAAGATGTCTACGACGAGCACTGGGGCAGATTTCGCCGGCATCTGCATGTAGTCGAGCAGAAAACGGGTAAACAAAATTACATTGCGTTAAACGATTGCATTATATCCACATTGGAACAGTGTTATCACGGTCAAAAGGGTGAGGAATACCTGTTTTGCACCAATCGTCATGTCAACCAGCCGATCAGCCGGAGTCAGGCGTGGCGGATCATCCGCAAAGCCGCCGAGGAAACCGGGCAGGACGAGCACATCAGCTGCCATTCCCTGCGCAAAACATTTGGCTATCATGCATGGAAACAGGGCGTTTCCCCGGTTATGCTAATGATGATCTACAACCATTCGTCCTATCAGATCACAAAACGCTATCTCGGAATCGTACAGGAAGAAAAAGACGACGTGTTTTACCATATAAAATTATAGAGAATTTAATAAGAAGTATTTTGAAATCCATATCATGTGCCAAGGGCTTTTCTTTGCCACAATATTTTGTTCGAATCCGTAAAAATAAAAAATATACAAAAATTTCAAAAAAAGGGTTAAGTCCTTGGTAAATAAGCCGATAATATAAGTGTAATAAAAAATGCGACATTTGTTAGAAAATGTATCCTTCCCGGCTGGGCGGTCGATCGTACCTGCACAGAAGCCAACGGAGCGTGGCACCGGAAAGGAGCGGCTAACACGCTGGCAACAGCACATCATCTACAACAAAATAACGTAACCTCCGCCGGGTTCGGCGGATCATTTCACACACTGCACATGGAGGTGCAGTGGTAAAACAAGGAGGTAATTACTATGATAGTACAACACAACATTACAGCGATGAACGCAAACAGAATGCTGGGACTGACAACCGGTTCCCTTTCTAAGTCAACTGAGAAGCTTTCTTCCGGTTACAGAATCAACCGTGCAGCAGATGATGCAGCAGGTCTTACCATTTCTGAGAAGATGAGAAAGCAGATCCGTGGTCTTGACCAGGCATCTACCAACGCAGAGGACGGTGTTTCTTCTGTACAGACTGCTGAGGGCGCTCTGACAGAGGTTCACTCTATGCTTCAGAGAATGAACGAGCTGGCAGTACAGGCTTCTAATGGAACAAACTCTACATCTGACCGTCAGGCAATCCAGGACGAGATTGATCAGCTGAATACAGAGATTGATCGTGTATCTGAGACAACAAAGTTCAATGAAACTTATCTGTTAAAGGGCGAGTCCGGAACAAAGACAATTGACATGAAGGCTCATGACGCAGGTCTGAAAGGTACTTTAGTTACCAATGGTGACGGAACAGCAACATTTACTATGGATTCTTTTGCTGTAGGTGATAAAGTAAGTATTGGCGGAAAAACATATACTATCGGTGCAACAAAAGCTGATACGGATGATTTGATTGATGCCGCTTCTCAAACTGGCAAAGAAAAAGATATTACTATTAATGGTACAACATATAAATATCTTGCAGAATCTGGTAACAAGGATGACTCCTCAGCATCAGATCTAAAAGGTGGTTATTATGCGGACGGAAAATGGGCAACTGGTGTTACTGCAAAATCTGCTGCTGATTTGAAAGCTGCTGCTACTGCAGGATCGACGGTAAGTGTTGCAGGAAAAGAACTTACATCTCTTAAAGATGCAGACGCAACAGCAGGTGTAAAATCTAACGATCCAACAGTTATTACTAAGGCAAAAGCATACGAATTAGCTAAGAAAGAATTACTTGCTGCTAATCAGATTGGTGATACTAAGGGAACGGCTGCTGTAGCTGACAAAAACGCTGGTGCTGCAGATGGTTCATTTACGATTACTCTTGGTCAGGCAGATGTTGCTAACAGCTTAAGTTTCAGTCTTCACGTTGGTGCCGATGCCGATATGACCAATAAGATTCAGGTAAATATTGATTCTATGGACTCTGAAAGTCTTGGTATTAAGGGTCTTAATGTAATGGATGATTCTGGAAATGCTGCCACATACGCTATCGATGCCATTTCTGATGCAGTTGCTAAGGTTTCTGCACAGCGTTCTGCACTTGGTGCCGTTCAGAACCGTCTGGAGCACACCATCGACAACTTGGATAACGTTGTTGAGAACACCACTTCCGCTGAGTCTCGTATCCGTGATACAGATATGGCTGAAGAGATGGTTAACTACTCAAAGAACAGCATCCTTCAGCAGGCTGGTCAGTCTATGCTTGCACAGGCTAATCAGGCAAATCAGGGTGTTCTGTCACTTCTCCAGTAATTTGCTGAGAGACTTTGAGTACGCCGCATAAATAGAATAATATATTGTTGCATTTCAAAATGCTTGTAGATGATTTCACCGCCGGTCCGATAAGGACTGGCGGTGTTTTTGTAAAGCAAATTTAAAAGGCGCACTGTTGCGATAAAGCATAATATAACAACGATAAATAATAAGACGCGCAGAGGGGCAGAAAGTACAAGTTCCCGTATAATTTATGCAAGACCTGTTTCGCAAGCAGCTGCACCAAATGCCGATGCCCCAGATGCCCTATCGAATAATATATTTTGTACCTTTGCCGTTTCCTTTCACTGTGATCACGCCTTTTTGACACATTTCTTTTAGCAGCTTTGCTGTTTTTGATTTACCGAAAGGTGCATATGGTGCAATTTCACTGATTGGCTTCAGCATCGTCTTGCTTAAAAGCTTATAGATCACGATTTCGTCTTCTGTCAGATCAGCACTTTTTTCAAATATTGGAAGCACAATTTTTATGGCATTTTCTGATATTTCAAAATCCGGTTTTGTCAAACCTTCCGCATACAGTTGTTTTATTCTTGTATTACCTGTTCCAAATATTTCTGCAAATCCCAATCCATAAAATACATTTGCAAGATTTCTATTTCTTAAAATTGAAAGTTTACCAGACAGATATTCTTCCTCTGTTATTCCGGACGGCAGTCCACTCGGAGAAACAATTTCAAGTCGATCATCAAACATCGAAACTCTGATTTGTGATTCCACATCCCATACCCTGTGAATCAGCGCATTGGCGATTGCTTCACGGAAAGCTGCTTCCGGTATTTTCTCTATTTTTTGTCGATCGGCGCCTTGTATTACTTCATATTGGTAATAGTCTCTGAAGACATCAATTGCCTTATCATAGACCTCTAAAACAGATATATTTTCAAAAGTTGATCTCTTTTGAATGATACTGATGTTCTCTCCGAATTTGATAGTATCAATCCCCGGAAAATGATTTTTATCTGCCAAAAGTCCGGCTGCATTATTGAATCCATTTCGTTCTTATTGAATATATTATATGCAAAACAATCGAAAAAACAATTGTATTTTTTTACGATTGCTTTTTCGGTTGTTTTTATTTTGCTGTTTTATATTCGTTTTTTACTATATCTTGCTTTGTCGCAACAGTGCGCCTTTTAAATCTGCTTTACAAAAAACACCGCCAGCCCTTATTGGACTGACGGTGAAATCATCTACAAACATTTAAAATGCAACAATATATTATTCAATTTATGCGGCGTACTCAAAGTATCTCAGTAAATTACTGGAGAAGTGACAGAACACCCTGATTTGCCTGATTAGCCTGCGCAAGCATAGACTGACCAGCCTGCTGAAGGATGCTGTTCTTTGAGTAGTTAACCATCTCTTCAGCCATATCTGTATCACGGATACGAGACTCAGCGGAAGTGGTGTTCTCAACAACGTTATCCAAGTTGTCGATGGTGTGCTCCAGGCGGTTCTGAACTGCACCAAGTGCGGAACGCTGCTCGGATACCTTGGCAACTGCATCTGCGATAGCGTCGATTGCGTATGTAGCAGCCTTACCAGAGTCATCAGCGACCTTCAGACCCTTGATTCCAAGGTATGCAGAGTTCATTGTCTCGATGTTGACACTGATCTTGTTGGTCATGTCAGCATCAGAACCTACATGAAGGTTGAATGAAAGCTTATTAGCAACATTGGCAGTACCTTTTGTAATAGTAAATTCTACACCATCAGTAGAAGAATACGCTGCCTTTTTTTCTGCTGTAACAGTACTAGCATCATCTACGCCAATCTGATTAGCGGCAGTTAATTCACCTTCCATTAACTCAACAGCCTTTGCTGCAGTGATAATGGAAGAATCTGCTTTATCAACTTGAGGATCGGCGCCTGTTGCATCAATCGCAGTTAATGATTTTCCTTTATATTCTACAGTGGATCCATCTAGTACCTTCGCCTTTAAATCAGCCACCGTATATTCATTATCACCCGCATTTGTTGTACCCTTAATTGTGTATACGGTTCCATCAATTGTCACAGTATCATCCTCTGCAGCTGTTTTAAATAAATCCTGTGCTTCCGTTTTTGATGCTCCAATTGTATACTCTTTACCACCAATAGTTACGCTCTTTCCTGCATCCAATGCACCAGCGGCAACTTTAAATGTTGCTGATGTAGCACTGTCAGTCAATGTTCCTTTCAGACCAGCATCATGCCCATTCATGTAAACATTCTTTGTGCCGTCATCGCCCTTTAACAGATAAATCTCATTGAACTTTGTTGTCTCAGCAACACGATCAATCTCAGTATTCAGCTGTGAAATCTCGTCCTGAATAGCCTGACGGTCAGATGTAGAGTTTGTACCGTTAGAAGCCTGAACAGCCAGCTCATTCATTCTCTGAAGCATAGAGTGAACCTCTGTCAGAGCACCCTCAGCTGTCTGTACTGCAGAAACACCGTCCTCTGCGTTGGTAGATGCCTGGTCAAGACCACGGATCTGCTTTCTCATCTTCTCGGAAATCGTAAGACCTGCTGCATCGTCTGCTGCACGGTTGATTCTGTAACCGGAAGAAAGCTTCTCAGTTGACTTAGAAAGGGATCCTGTTGTCAGACCCAGCATTCTGTTTGCGTTCATCGCTGTAATGTTGTGTTGTACTATCATAGTAATTACCTCCTTGTTTTACCACCGCACCTCCATGTGCAGTGTGTGAAATGATCCGCCGATCCTGGCGGAAGTTACGTTATTTTGTTGTAGATGATGTGCTGTTGCCAGCGTGTTAGCCGTTCCTTTCCGGTGCCACGCTCCGTGGGCTTCTGTGCAGGTACGATCGACCGCCCGGCCGGGAAGGATACATTTTCTAACAAATGTTGTATTTGTACAATGCCAAAAACGCTTTATTTATGCGTGTTTGGAGGGTGTGCATGAGGCGTTATGTGAATTGTGCATAAATTGTTTTGGTGATTTTGACGAAGCGTGCCGTGTACAAAACGGCATCGGTTTATCGAATTTTTATCAATTCCGGCAACTTGTCCAAAAATAAATTTTATTTTCGGCAATACAGAGAAAAGTCAGTTTTCTCTCGACACGGCACTGCCACCGTGCTACAATCCGTACAAAGCATATTTCTATTATCTGTTCTTCAAAACATCTTGGAATTTTCAATGCTTTTACCATTTCAATCACTATAAAAGCAGGAAAATTTCCGGGAGAAAAGGAAGTTCTTCCTGCCATACCGAAGGGAGGAACTTTATGGGAAGAAAGGATACTTTATCAACGGAATATCTGTCTGATAATGCAAGGTTTGCGGATATCTGTAATTATTGTCTGTTCGACGGTCAGGATGTGATCCGGGCGGAGGATTTGCGGGAGATGGATACGAAGGAGTTTCTGGAGCTTGCGGCACTGCACAATATAGAGTATGCCGCTGCCAAGGTTATTGAAGGATTTACCGATATTAAGATGGATCATAACGAAAAGGAGGAATTTAATATGTGTAAAGCATGGGAAGATCATTACCAGTCCGGAGTCCGCGAGGGTCGCGAGCAAGGACTTGAACAGGGGCGCGAGCAAGGACTTGAACGGGGTCGCGAGTTGGGACTTGAACAGGGGAAAATATTGAATCTTATTGAATTAACCATCAAAAAGATTCTTAAAAATATTCCAGCCGAGGAAGCTGCGGATATGCTCGAGGAAAACGTGACATTAATCGAGCGCATCTATGATGCTGCCAGAATGTGTGCTCCCGATTATGATGTAGACAAGATCTATGCCATATTGCAGCAGTAATCGTCTCATATGCAGTAAACACATAAATACATCGACAAAAGCTCGATGAATGATAGTATATCAAAGAAAATATATAATTACAGAGAATTCTCAATCTCTGCAGATCTCACTTTCTCTGGTGTGCCTTGCGGTATCCATTGGGGGTGCAGCCATACCGCTGCAGAAACATTTTGGAGTAGTAGCTTAAGTGGTTGAAACCGCAGGAGGTGGCGATCTGGGTGATGCTGAAGGCGGTATCGCAAAGCAGGTTGCAGCTGATCTCCATACGGTAGTTGTTCAGGAAGGAGATTGGTGACTGGGAAAGGTATTTCTGGAAGATACGGCAGCATTTACTGCGGCTGACCACGCCGGCTGCAGCGATATCTTCGAGCGTGATATGATCCTGATAGTGCTGGTAGATATATGATACCATCTGCTTTTGAATCTGAATGTCGGGATCTTCCAGGCTGGAGATGACATTTTCCTCCATGTTGCAGTTCTGGTAGATCAGACTCCAAAGCTCATAGAAGTATCCGAGCAGTTGGAATTCATGACTGCTCTCCGCAAGACGGTGGCATTCAAGGATCTTGTGGAAAAGTGCGGAGAACTTCCCTGCATCCGGTCCGGCATGGTCAACAATGACGATGTCCGTGGCGTAATTTAAGATGGGATGAACGTATCTGCGGTACATGTAATTGCTTGCCTTTAAAAGCTCCGGATGGATCAGCACAACCATGAATTCGCATTCCCTCCGGTTGTTGTCATATCCATAATGAAGCTTACGGGAATTTATAAAAATCGTATCGCCTTTTTGCAGGAGGTATTTCTGCCCGTTGACCTCATAATTCATCTCACCATCGAAGATATACAGGAGTTCAAGGTCATCATGCCAGTGGCAGAGAGCTCGCATATCTGTGTAGTTTGACAGCGATCGTTCCTGAACGGCGAAAGAGATTTCAGGGGAGTCGTAATGGATGATCTCGGATGCATCCTGCATGATTTCTATATCGATCATTTGTAAATATCCTCCACAAAATAATACAAAAGTTATAAATATCGTTACTAAAATGATATTATTATGCCTTATTTCATTGTAACATACTTTTATGAAAGAAAGAATACACAGTTACACATGGAAAAGGAGGAAATGATTATGAAACGTAGATGTTTCAACAAGTTTACCGCTCTGCTTCTGGCAACTGCCATGGTATTCACGATGAATGGTGTTACCAATCTGGCATCCGCTGCAAAGACAAAGGCAAAAAAGAAGATCACGTTGAACAAGACTTCTTTGAAGCTGACCGTGGGACAGAGCAAGAAGCTGACCGTTAAGAATAAGCCGGCTAAGGCAAAATTAAAATGGTCAACCAGTAACAAGAAAGTAGCAACTGTGAAAAACGGCAAGGTGAAGGCAGTGAAAAAGGGAACTGCTAAGATTACCTGCAAGGTAACTTATAAGAATAAGAAGAAAAAGGTTACTAAGAAGCTGACCGCTAAGGTGACAGTGAAGGCAAAGAAAAAGAATGTACCAACACCTGCAGCAACAGCAAGTAATGGCGCGATCGCAACAAAAGCACCTGCAGCGACAGCTACTGTAGCACCTGCACCAACCGTAGCACCAACACCGGAGCTGCCGAAGGATAAGGCAGAGCTTTTGAAAATGTCCAATGTTGGCGAAGAGCATCAGTCAGCAAACGGAATTACTACAAAGGATAACGGTCTTATGAGAAAAGAGCTTTCTTCTCAGGATCTGATGCCTGTAATGTCCCTTGGATGGAATCTGGGTAACCAGATGGAGCAGTCTAACTGCATGGGCAACTGGACAACACTCAAGGAGTGTGAGACAAGTGCCGGTAACCCAATGGCAACACAGAAGACTTTCGATGGACTTAAGGCATATGGTGTCAACACAGTTCGTGTGCCGGTAGCATGGTCCAACTTCATGTCAACCGATGGTAATTATACTATCAACGAGGATCTGTTTAAACGTGTAGAGCAGATCATCAACTATGCATTAAATGATGAGATGTATGTTATCATCAACATCCATTGGGATGGCGGATGGTGGGGAATGTTTGGTGCTGAGGAGATCGATGCCAAGGATACACCGATCCGTGATCAGGCATGGAAGAAATACAAAGCTTTCTGGACACAGATTGCAAACCGTTATAAAGAATATTCCGATCATCTGATCTTCGAGGGAGCAAACGAGGAGCTCAGCGGTCGTCTGAACGATGATTATCAGCATCCGGAGAAAGGTCAGTCAAACCAGACCGGCAAGCTTCCTAAGGATGGTAATGCAATCTATCAGCTTGTTAATCAGATCAACCAGACATTCGTTGATATTGTAAGAAGCACAGGCGGCAACAACGCATATCGTCATTTGCTGATCCCCGGTACAGGAAATGAGTCCTGCGTGATCGGGGGTTATAAGAGTGATTACTATGAGACAGACGGTACGATGGATGATCGCTACCGGATGCCAAAGGATACAGAAGAGAATGGTAACAATAAGTTAAGCGTATCGGTTCACTACTATGATCCGACAGACTACTGTATCTCTGCAACTTCTACAACCACTTGGGGTTATCGTGACACATGGGGCACCAAAGAGGACTACGAGTACATGACCGGTTCATTGGCTCGTCTGAAGAAGTTCACGGATCAGGGCTACGGCGTGATCATTGGTGAGTGTGGCTGCGTTAAGGGTTATAAAGACAATGTGATTGATTTTACAAGAGAGTTATTTAAGCAGTGCCTGGCAAGCGGTTATTGCCCGGTAATGTGGGACGAGGGTCATTATTACGAGCGTAAGAGAGGCTACTTCGCATACGGTGATGTCGGAGAGCTTTTCGCAGAAATAACAGGCAATAAGGTGCCTGAGCTTCCGAAGAGTGCTAAATTAGTAAATACAGGAATTTCCGTAGTGCCAACTGTTGAAAATGAGAATCCTAAGGTTCTTTACACATGGGAAGGCGAGTTCATGCGCCACACCGGTGATCCGGAGGCAAAGATCATCGCAAAAGAGAGAGGAGATATCTTTGATCCTGTTTACCATGGAATCGGTTACACCACAAGCATTACCGATGCGGATGGCAATCCGACCGATAAGCTGCAGGCGATCATTAACAAAGAGTACTGGAACATTCATCTGAATGTAGACTGGAGTCAGATCGAGGAGCCTTGTGTCCGGATCTATCCTGCGGACAACGATGCAAGTAAGGGCGCTGATCTTCAGGTAGGATATATAGAGACAGAGGACGGTGCTGCAAAGTTTGATGTTGATTATGATCAGAATAACAATCAGATCTGGGTTGGCAAGTATGTGAAGCTGGATGCAGAAAATCTCAAGGGAAATTATCCATGGCTGTGGATCACCACCAATACTTATACCGGTGCATCCTATGTCAAGATCGAGATCTGTGACGGTGCATACAATGCAGATGGAACCGAATTTAAATACAATAACTAGTTGTTTTCTTCCTTATAAAATGAAATAGATTTGCACAGAATGGGACAGAGTTCATGCTGGGAACTCTGTCTTATTCATTGACGAAATTCAGTCAATCAATTATAATAATAACACATGCTTTTACAGGAACCTTCTATGCGATTGTGTAGGAGGTTTTCGTTATTATGCGATATATTCGCACTGCGAAAGAAATGGGGTTTTCAATACATTATAATTATATAGGATGATTGGAGGAGACTATGCAGGAGAAGTTAGATCAGTGGATCAATTGGGTGGAGTATGACGAATTACTGGAGGGCAGACATAATGCCCCTCACAATATACTGGGACTTCACGATTTTGGCAAGGGACAGGTATTTACCGTGTATCGTCCGGAGGCGAAAGCAGTTACCGTGACAGATATGCGCGGAAACCATCCGACCGAGCTGGAAGAGGTGGAGCCGGGCAGCGGATTTTTTGGGAAATATGTCGAGAACCGCAAGAAGCTTAAGGCACCATATCTTCTGAATATCAAGTACGGTGAGGATGACGTGGTAGTGACTGCAGATCCTTATTGCTTTGCACCACAGCTTTCCAGCCTGGATCTTTATTTGTTTGCAGAGGGCAAGCACTACCAGATCTTTGATAAGCTGGGTGCTCACCCGATGGAGATCAATGGTGTTAAGGGTACATATTTTGCAGTCTGGGCGCCTCATGCGAGAGCCGTCAGTGTGGTCGGTAACTTTAATATGTGGGATGGCAGACTGCATCCGATGCGTACGTTGGAGGTATCCGGTGTTTATGAGCTGTTTATCCCGGGGGTGGAGCCATGGGCGGTATACAAATATCAGATCCTTACCCGGAATGATGAGATACTTATGAAGGCGGATCCTTATGCAAATTGTGCAGAGATGCGTCCGGATAATGCATCTGTTGTTGCGGATCTGCGGGGCTTCCGCTGGACAGACCGCAAGTGGATGACCAGCCGCCGCAAGGAGACGAGAGACAGCCGCCGTAAGGAGCCGATCGCGATCTACGAGGTGCATCCGGGTTCCTGGCGTAAGAAAGACGATGGTACCGAGGACGGATTTTATAATTACAGAGAGCTTGCAGTAGAGCTTGCTGCTTATGTGAAGGAGATGGGATATACCCACATTGAGCTGATGGGTATTGCGGAGCATCCGTTTGACGGCTCCTGGGGCTATCAGGTGACCGGATATTATGCACCGACGCGCCGTTATGGTTCGCCGGAGGATTTCATGTATTTTGTTGATTATATGCACAGTCAGGGCATCAGTGTTATCCTTGACTGGGTGCCGGCACATTTTCCGAAAGATGCACACGGTCTGGCACAGTTTGACGGTCAGGCACTTTATGAGCATCCGGATAAGCGTCGTGGTGAGCATCCTCACTGGGGCACACTGATCTTTAACTACAAGAAGAAGGAAGTGGAGAACTTCCTGCTTGCCAATGGACTATTCTGGCTGAAGAAGTTCCATGTGGACGGACTTCGTGTGGATGCGGTGGCATCCATGCTGTATCTGGATTATGGCAAGAATGACGGCGAGTGGCTGCCAAATGAGAAGGGCGGCAATGAGAACTTTGATGCGATCCATTTGCTGCAGCATATGAATCAGGTTGTTGAGAAGGAAGAACCAGGTACGATGATCATTGCAGAGGAGTCTACCGCATGGGCGGGAGTAACCTCTCCGGCACAGATGGGTGGTCTTGGCTTCCTGTTTAAGTGGAACATGGGCTGGATGAATGATTTCCTTGAGTATATGCATATGGATCCGCTGTTCCGTGGACCAAACCACGGCAGACTGACCTTCAGCCTGCAGTACGCATACAGTGAGAATTTCATTCAGGTGCTTTCGCATGATGAGGTTGTGCATGGCAAGGGATCGATGATCAATAAGATGCCGGGAGAGCTGGATGCAAAGTTTGCCAATCTGCGTACGGCATACGGTTTTATGTATGGTCATCCGGGCAAGAAGCTTTTGTTCATGGGACAGGAGTTTGCGCAGTTCCGTGAGTGGAGTGAGGCGAGAAGTCTTGACTGGAATCTGCTGGGTGAGGAACGCAATCACCAGATGCAGGACTATGTGAAGGCGTTGAATAAGCTGTATCAGGAGTACGATGCACTTTATGCGAATGACTTTGATCCGATCGGCTTCGAGTGGATGAGCTGCGAGAATGCAGACATGAGCGTGGTCAGCTTTGTGCGCCGCGGATCCACTGCTAAGAAGCAGCTTTTGTTCCTGTGTAACTTCACGCCGGTGACAAGAGAGGATATGCTGTTCGGCGTTCCGTGTCCGGGAACCTACAAGGAGATCTTATCTTCCGATGAGGAGAGATTCGGCGGAACCGGTATTGTCAATCCGAAGGTGCTTACAGCGAAGGAGGAGCCGTGTGATGGCAGGAATTATTCGATTCGGATGACGCTTCCGCCACTTTCCGTGACGATCTATGAGTACGATTACAAAGAGAATAAATAATCCGTAGCATGATGTCATAAAAAGGGCAGAACCGGCGTTTTGTCCTCCAGGAATTGCTTCGCAATTCTCGTTGACTTAACACTACATTACGAGCATTTTCATATACCATAAATAAAACAGACAAGCTTTTCCTCTCAGAGAAGCTTGTCTGTTTTTGAATGGAAGTTTTATTTGCGAATATAATTACCGGAAACATATCCGGTTGTCACCGTGTTTTTCCTGATGGAGAAGCATATCTTATACCAGGTTGTTCCCTTGACCTTTTTCGTGCCAAGCAATGGTACAAACGTGTTCTTCGGAATGCTGGTGATCAGTTTGCCGGTTGTGCCGGCTGTCTTGCGCAGATTGAGTTTTGCTGTGGTACAGCCCTGCGTGTAATAGGTCAGACCGGACTTTGCCTTTGCATAGCCGTTATACACTTTTGTCGATGTGTGATAACGGAAATGATGGAACTTGCTGCCATCACTGCGGTAGGTTACGCCGACATATTCGACAGGCATTCCTTTTTTAAGTGTCATCAGCTTTGCAGCGGTTTTGACCGGTTTTTTGTATAGGATAAAGCTTTTCTTTACAATGCCGGACTGGCTGGAAGACTTCGTGGCAGCCGTCAGTGTCGTATAACCGGAGTAGACCGTGCCGTCCGAGTTCTTATGAAATGCCCGGATCTTATAATAATATTCGTGATTTTTGGAAAGACCGCTGTTGGTCCAGGTCGTTACGTCGGGGTCATTGATCTGCTTTACCTTTTTGAAGGAGCCGTTGTAGGTGTTCTTGCGGTAAATCTGATATCCATCGGCGTCCTCTACATCATTCCAGCTGAGAGTAAGCTTCTTGGCGGCAGGTTTTGCCGAAAAGTCTGTGACTTTGTCGAGGCTGTCCACATCATCCGCAGTCGGAGCCGGTGTGGCTGTGGCAATTGCTCCCGGTGTTGCACCATGGGAAAAGACCGGTGAGGAAGGGCTTCCGGTCGTATACCAGAAATTCATATCGACATTGCCGGAGATCCCGTCCACAGAACCGGAGCTGGCGTACTGCCACATACTGTAATTGCCGTAGAACTGAGCGGTGGCATTGTTCACAATGTTGTTGTAACGGGCAACCCAGATCTCGTATTTCTGTCCCAGTGCCTCGCCGTCCAGATTGTTATTCAGGTCGCTGACATTTGCGTAGATCATCGGTGTGTAGCCGCTCTGCTTGACATAATCGCAGAAAGCGGAACAGATTGCGGTATTGGTAGTTCTCGGAAGACCGCCGTGACGGCTGTTGCTGTTTAACTCCCAGTCGATCACGACAGGCATGGTGATCGATGATTTATAAGGAGCGAGTGTCGATACGACATACTGTGCCTCGGCGACTGCCTCATCGACATTGATCGCCTCGGTCCAGAAATATACGCCGAGAGGAATGCCTGCTGCGGCTGCATCCTTAATATATGTAGTAAATTTGGAATCGGTGACGAGAGAGCCGTTGGAGTAACCGCGGTAGCCCAGACGCAGAATTGCGAAATCAATGCCGGCAGCTTTCACATTGCTCCAGTTGATCGTGCCCTGATGATAGGAAACATCGATACCGTTGTAGATACTCATGCCGTCAAAATTGGATGCATGTGTGTAGGTCTTGCCGGTGTATGCACTCACGGAAGAGCTGTAGCCCTTCAGACCGGAGGTGGCGGGATTCACGGAAAGAAATCCTCCGGATCCCTGCGCATCCGCTGAGAATGTGGAAACAGCAGAGTCTGCGCCGGAAATATTCTCCTCGGCGGCAGGTTCATACTGACCGGTAAGACGCTCGTAGCCGGGATCGTTCTGATCGGCAGGAAGCGCCTGCGGTGCAGCCGTCTGTGAAACAGCCTCAGCAAATCCCCCCTGTGTCTGCTCTGCAGCCAAAGCAGTGCGTCCCGGTATGCAGGATAGTGACGAAAGGACCATAGATACACTTAACAGTGTACTGATCACAAAATGTTTTCTCATAAATACCTCCTATATGTAAATGCCCTGTGCCAATATGGTTAGTGTAATGTGATTGTTTGTCAAAAATGTGATTGTTTGCATAATATAATACAATCCGCGATATGATATTCAGTCATAAAATTAGGTAGAAAAAAAGCCCCAACCCGATAGACTTCTATCAAATTAGGACCTTCAATGCGCGATCAGGGGTTCGAACCCTGGACACCCTGATTAAGAGTCAGGTGCTCTGCCAGCTGAGCTAATCGCGCTCATCGTCTTTGCGACAACGAATTCATTATATACAACCCGCCGACAAAATGCAACCCTTTTTTACAAAAAAATTAAAAAAAATGTGAAATTTTCTTGAAGAAATCCGGAGGATACTTTGCAACACCATGAAATCGTGGTATACTGGGACAAATTGAAAAGTCGTTACAGAAGTAAGGTTTTATGACGATTGATGCCTGCGGTTTAAAGCCTGCGGGAGGAGAAAGGGATGGAATATTTTTATGAATAAAATAACATTCAAAAGGAGATTTTGTGGTGTACTGGCGATATTATGCTGTGTCAGTATGCTGCAGTGGCAGTCGGTTCAGAGGACACATGCACTAGGACGTGCCGGTGTATCGGTAAGCAGGCGCACCGGGACCACGGCGGAGCTTACCATGAAGAAGATGTCTGGAGTGACCGGTTATCAGGTGTTTCTTTCCACTAAGAAGAAAGGAAAGTATTCCCAGATCGGTGCAACACGCACAACCTCATTTAAAATGAGCAAATTAAAGAAAAATAAAGTATATTATGTAAAGGTTCGTGCCTATAAGACCTCCGGTTCCCGGATCGTTACCGGAAAGTATTCCTCCGTGGTAAAGATTGGCAAGTATGTTGCCGTGACAACGGCAGACAAGTATGCGGCACAGGTATTAAAGCTTGTGAATGAAGAACGCGCCAGGGAGGAGCTGGCACCACTTAAGGCGAGCACAGCACTCGACAAGGCTGCCTGTATCCGTGCGAAGGAGCTTGTGACACAGAATTCTCCGAACCGTCCGGATGGAAGAAACGGCTGCAGCGTTCTGACTGATGAGAAGATCGTATACGAATCTGCAGGAGAGAATATTGCCTCCGGCTGCAAGACGCCGAAGGATGTTGTGGAGAAGTGGATGGCAGATGCCGGACACCGTGCACAGATCATGTCGACCGATTATGCTTATATGGGGCTTGGATATTACAGCACCACAAAGGGGGAGAAATACTACTGGTCACAGATTTTTACCAACTGATTTTTGAAAAAATAAAAAAATTTCAAAAAAGGGGTTGCATTTTATAAAATAATCTGTTATTATAGCAAAGTCGCTTGCGAGAGCACAGCGACATGAGCGCGATTAGCTCAGCTGGCAGAGCACCTGACTCTTAATCAGGGTGTCCAGGGTTCGAACCCCTGATCGCGCACTACTTTGAAGCATCTGATAATTATCAGGTGCTTTTTTTGTATATTCGTATATTCCTCCACTTACAAAACATTTTGCATATAAGAAGAGTGAGTGCTATACTTAATGGAGTAAATTGAACATAACCGGAGAGCAGCAGGGATACTCCGGATATTTACAGTATGGTATTGCATAATACGAAATGGAGGGTCTGGCATGATCGCACAGAAAATGATCAAGTATGTGGAAGGAAGCTCGGTTACAAGAGCGATGTTTGAGGAAGGAAAGAAGATGGCTGCCCAATACGGCGCAGAGAACGTATACGATTTCAGCCTGGGAAATCCGAGTGTGGAACCGCCGGCTGCGGTCAAGAATGCAATCTGTGAGATTCTGGAGCAGGAATCTCCATGTTATGTGCATGGATATATGAACAATTCCGGTTACGAGACAGTGCGCGAAGCCATTGCGTCCTCACTGAATAAACGCTTCGGGACATCCTTTGGAGAGAAGAACATTCTTATGACTGTTGGTGCAGCCGGAGGACTGAACGTTGTCCTCAAAACACTCCTTGACCCGGAGGATGAGGTCATCGCATTCGCACCGTATTTCGGAGAATACAACAATTACGTTGCCAACTTTGACGGCAAAATGGTTGTAGTTGCTCCGAATCCACCGGAGTTTCAGCCGAATGTTGCGGAGTTTGAGACAAAGATCACACCGAAGACAAAGGCGGTTATCATCAACAATCCGAACAACCCGACCGGTGTTGTCTACAGCGAGGAGACGATCCGTGCGCTGGCAGCCGTTATGGAGAAGAAGCAGAAAGAATACGGCACAGCCATTTATCTGATCGCAGATGAGCCGTATCGTGAGCTTGCGTACGATGGTGTGGAGGTGCCATATCTGACGAAATATTATGATAATACGATCGTCGGCTATTCCTACAGCAAATCCTTATCCCTGCCGGGTGAGCGTATCGGTTATCTGGTGATCCCGGATGAAGTCGATGATTTTGAAAATGTGATCTGCGCCGCCAATGTAGCAAACCGTATTCTGGGCTTTGTCAATGCGCCGTCTCTGATGCAGCTTGCTGTTGCAAAATGCCTGGACGAGCAGACCGATGTGGCTGCGTATGACAGAAACCGTAAAATGCTGCTTAATGCACTGACGCAGTACGGCTATGAGGTTGTAAAGCCGGAGGGTGCTTTTTATCTGTGGGTGAAGACACTCGAGGAGGATGACAGTGCATTTGTGGCAAGAGCAAAGGAATACAATCTGCTGGTTGTGCCGGGCAGCTCCTTTATGTGTCCGGGCTATATCCGTATCGCTTACTGTGTGGATCCGGAGATGATCAAGCGGTCACTGCCTGCCTTCGAGAAGCTTGCAAAGAGCTATGAGAACGAATAAAGCCGGCAACAGTGCACAGATAATTACGAACAAAAGAAAAAATTACAAAACAGTGCACAAAGAATAATTATAAAGTGGTGCATAGGAATTACAAATAACAACGATATCAGACAGAAATGAGGACGACCAATGAGTACATGGAGAGATAATTTAAGGACAATTGAACCGTATGTGCCGGGAGAGCAGCCGAACCTGCCGGACATGATCAAGTTAAATACCAATGAGAATCCGTACCCGCCATCACCAAAGGTGGTTGGGGTACTCAAAAGCTTTGACTGTGACAGTCTGCGTCTCTATCCGGATCCGAATTCACAGCTTCTGGCAGACGCCCTTGCGAAAAGATATGGCCTTGCAAGTGATCAGGTCTTTTTGGGAGTCGGTTCCGATGATGTGCTTGCAATCGCATTTATGACATTTTTCAATTCAAAGAAGCCGGTTCTTTTCCCGGACATTACTTATTCATTCTACGATGTGTGGGCAGAGCTGTTTCAGATTCCGTATGAGAGACCGGCGCTGGATGAGCATTTTGATCTGATCCGGGAGGATTATTATAAAGAAAACGGTGGTGTTGTCATTGCCAATCCGAATGCACCGACCGGTGTGCTGCAGAATATGGATTTTCTGCGTGATGTCATCGAGCATAACCGTGATGTGGTGGTCATCATTGATGAGGCATATGCGGACTTTAGCGAAAGCTCTGCGCTGGAGCTGACGAAGGAATACGACAATGTACTGATCGTGCAGACCTACTCCAAGTCGCGTGCGCTTGCCGGCATGCGTATCGGATATGCGATGGGTAATCCGGAGCTGATCAAAGCAATGAATGATGTCCGCTATTCCTACAACAGCTATCCGATGACGAGACTTTCCGTGGCACTCGGTGTGGCAGCGCTCGAGGATGAGACCTATTTTCAGGACACTGTTGCAAAGGTGATCGAGACGAGAGAGTGGACGAAGGAGCAGTTGAAACGTCTTGGATTTTCGTTCCGGGATTCCCAGACGAACTTTATCTTTGCCGCTCATGAGAGCGTACCGGCTGTTCAAATCTTTGATGCGCTCAGAGAAAAACATATCTTCGTGCGTCATTTCAGCCAGAAACGGATCGACAATTATCTCCGGATCTCCATCGGTACGAGAGAAGAGATGGAGCGTTTTATTGAGGAGACAGAGAAGATCGTAGCAAATGCCGGCAAGTAAAAGAGGCTGTTTAAAGCGATACGAGGAACGTAAAAATGTCTTACCGTAACGGCGGTTAATCCGGATCAATGGCGATCACGGCAGAGGAGTGAAAGCAGTCCGTATCATGCGAAAAGCTGCAGTTTCCACCGTGTGTATCGCAGATATGACGAATACTGCGGAGACCATAACCTGTATGAGACACTTTTGTCGACAGGTAATGGTCTCTTTTTTTGTTGACATTTCCGTCAAAGCCGTTGTCGATCGTGATGACAAGCATGTTGCCGTGAACAGCAAGGCGGACCGTAATGCTTCGGTTGCCGGGCAGGGCGTGGTCTGCTGCGGTATAGGCATTTTCCAGAAGATTGCCGAGCAGCGTGGCAAGCTCCGAATCGGAGAGACCGGTGGATGGAATCGGTGTGGCGGAAATGTCCATCCGGATCTCATTTTCCTGACAAAGCCGGCGGTAATGATGCAGGAGCATGTTCACGACCGGAAGATTGGAATACGACGGAGTGGCAAGATGGTCGATCTGACGGATGTGGTCGGACAGATATTCGACGAGTCCCTGTGTGTTTCCGGCCATTGCATAGCCCTGCAGAACGATGAGGTGCTGGCGGAAATCGTGCCGCATCCGTCTTGTTTCTTCGGTATTTTTGATCATATTCTGATAATACGTCTGCTGCAGCTCGAGCTGGCGGGTTGTCTCCTCCAGCTGCTTCTGCGCTTCAAACCGCTTCTTCTCTCTGGCGAAAATCTGAAAGAATATAAAATAGATCATAAACGTACACAGGATCAAAGCGATGTAAAGATACAGGATGGTCCGGTTGTAAATTCTTCCGTCAGACATCGGGAAAAATTCAAATATCAGTATCAGAAAGAGAACAAGTGCGAGCTGACAGAGCTGGCGGTATTCTTTTGGATCCAGAAAATCGCAAAGCGGAATAAATTTGTGGTGCAGGAGAAATAACAGCGGCGGGATAAACAACAGCGTACACAAAAGGATCATCGGGATTGAGACATTGTCGTAAGGCAGCCCGTCCGCCGTCATGTGTCTGGAAAGATGGGAGCAGATGATGTTGTTAAATGAATTTATAACAAATGCTGCGGTCAGCGCAAACAGAAAAACAAACAGCTTCTTGGAGAAGATACCGCGAGTCAGATAAATATACATCAAAAGACAGGGGATCATTGTTGCCATAAAAAGCAGATTGGCAGCGAAAAAGAGATCCTTCTGTGGAATGATCGAATATTTGTACAGGAGTATGCATAGAGTAGAAAAGATTGTGCTAAGCAGCAGGGTTCCGCCACTCAGAATCAGATAGGTCTGTCTGCTGCGAAAACGGTAATGATCCCGGAAGGCGTAGATGCAGAGCAGTCCGAAGGGGAAGCTCTGGAGAAAGTATCCCACCAGAAGACGTATCAATAAAAGCATAACTACCTCCCTTCTGCAGCACTTGCAGTCTGTAAAATCAGAAAAAGCATTCCGGCCTGCAGCCTTTTTGAGCTTACCTTTCTGTCAGCGCAGTCATCCGCGTTCCCGCGTGATCCGGCAAAGATAGTCCTGATACTGCTTCTTTAGTTCGTTGCGCTTCTTGCGGGACAGCATGATCTCCAGATCATTATCGAGGATCAGATGATCATAATAAAACGCACGGATATGCGGCATGGACACGATAAAGCTGCGGTGTGGCTGCAGAAAACGGTCGTCCAGCTTTTCGTTTAGTGACTGCAGCGGATCGTAGGTGGAGATCGTCTCACGCTCCGTGTGGATCAGCGTGCGTTTATGAAAAGACTCCAGATAAATGATCGATGCCATCGGGATGGAGATCAGACCGGAAGCCGCATGGAGCTGAAGCTGCGGGGAGAGCCTTTGATGTTCCATACAGCGATCCAGCGCCTCGAACACATCCTTACGGTCAAGGGGCTTGATCAGATAATGTGTCGCCTTGAGCCGAAAGGCGTCAATGGCAAACTCGCGGCTGGTGCTGATCACGATCACATAGCGGGGACGGAAGCGCGGCGGAATGCTTTGGAGCATATCGATGCCGGACAGATCTTCCATATAAATATCCGTAAACAGAATATCGGCGTGGGGATTTTTCAGAAAATCCCCGCCCCGCGGAAAACAGAGGATCTTCATATCCGGTCCGATACCGTGAAGCGCATCGTATTCCCGGATGCAGCCGGTCAGATAGTCACAGACCGCCGGATCATCATCGCAGATTGCAATGGTCATAGCAAACCCTCCCCTCGTTCGATGAATATGAACAAATTGTAACACATTTCGTCACAAAAATACAGCAAAAAATGCATAAACGCATACGTTTTTTGACCAAATGTATGAATTTTTGGACGAAATGCAGGTATTCTTTCGGTAACAGCGATGTTATTATGAATAAAATGAAAACAATGAAGGTAATGCAGGAAAGGAGGAGCTTATGGAAAACAAGAAGCTCAATCAGGAGGACAAGAAGGCAGCACAGGAGGTGACAGAAATCAGTCTGGAGGACCTCGAGCAGGTGGCAGGCGGCTACAGCCTGCGTGAGAAAAAGAAGGTTGAGACAACTGCGATCAGTGATGACACGATCAGCAGGATTTAAGTCACAGTAAAATCCGCAAAACGAAATGAGGGATTGTATGAAAAAATGGAAAAGTTATTACCGAAGAGGAATATCGCTGCTCTTAGTGGCGGCGATGCTCGCAACGGGAAATGTTTCGGAGGTCTCGGTCGCGGCAGCATCCTATCAGCAGAAGGCAAAGGCGCAGGAAGCCGGCTTAAGGGAAGCGATCCGGGACGGAAAGCAGATGGTACAGGAATATCCGAACGGACTGTTTAACTTTCTGGGAACCCAGATGGAGGTGAAGGAGAGTGACAAGGCGCTTGAGATTGCCGTGATCCGTCAGGGTGGAACCGAGGGGAGTGCACAGGTAAAGTTTAAAGCGATTGATATCACAAGCTCTTATGGTGAGGACTATAAGATCTATGTGGGAAAGAATCGTTTCCGTGCCATGAAGAAGGGGAAGGATGCATTTCCGCTGATTCAGACGGCAATGGAAAAGAAGGTGGATCTGAGCAAAGACGATACCGCAGAAAGCACCGAGGCGCCGGACGGCAGCAGTGTGGTGGAGGCTGCGGCAGCAGATTATGCCGGCGGTCAGGAGAAGAAGGTTGTTGCAACCGGGAATCCACTGGATCAGTATCCGGACGTGACGGTGACGCCGTATGCCGCAAAGGCAGATAGCAAACCACAGACAGCGAAAACATCCTTAAAGGCAAGCCGCGACGCGCAGACCGGACAGAAATCGGATCGTCCAAACTGGAAGATTGCCGATAACTCCGAGAAGGCAGACGAGGTAAGAGACAATTTTGAAGTCTTTATGGACAATGTTTCCGGAAGTGAGCAGGTGTTAAACTTCAAGGACGGAGAGTATGTCAAATACCTCTATCTGGTGCCGAAGGATGACAAGATTTCCGAGGCAGAGGAGCAGCTTGTCTGTGCACTTCTTCCGGTCGAGGGCAGTGCACCGGTCGGCGAATCCTACAATGCCTATGTCAATATCAAGGATAACGATGGCAGTGAGACGTCTAAGTATACCTTTGCAAAGGATAAGGTGAATGCCTCCGCGGACAAAGCAGTTGTCACGGTTCGCAGAACGGCAGGAATTAATTTCTTTGATTCCGTTTATATCGGAACCGGCGAGGGAAGTGCCAATCAGGGGGCTGACTATAAAGCCGGTCTGAAAAAGGTCGATTTCTATGCCGGTGAGACGGAGAAGAAGGTATCCATTGATGTATTATCAAATGAGTACCGCAAGGCAAGCCGCGACTTTTATGTTCTGTTAAGCCGTGACGGAAGCAGCTATATGAAGGATGCCTGCCAGGTTGTGATCCCGGCAGCCACATCGAAGAAAAAGGCAGCACTGAAAACAGCGACGGCAGCGCAGACCGGTCCGGAGAAGATCAGTCCGAACGGCTGGAAGCCGGCAAATGGTCAGTGGGCTGTTCCGGCGCAGGATATGGACTACAGCGGT
The DNA here is from genome assembly GCF_057878315.1 of Jutongia sp. Classification (NCBI taxonomy): domain Bacteria; kingdom Bacillati; phylum Bacillota; class Clostridia; order Lachnospirales; family Lachnospiraceae; genus Jutongia; species Jutongia sp. Next base: position 27,197 of record NZ_DBLXSO010000007.1, read on the forward strand.
GGTAATATCTGGCGTGAGAATAATGAGACACGGTTCCAATATTGGGGCGGTGACCGATGGATCACCACAAAGGACAGTGTGAAGTTGTACGGTGCTTCGGCAGCGGAGTTTGGCTACTACAATTCCGGTAACGGCAGACAGTGGACCACGACCTCAGGCTGGTGGATCTTTAAGAAGACGCATCATCATTCAGAAAAAGAATACGGCGTCAATATGTATTTTGGAAATGATCAGAAGTGGAGCTATAAAGCAGACACAAACTGGGCAGTCTGTAAGAAGTCCTTTGACAACAATAACCAGTGGAAAAATAAGGTGAAGGTTCAGAGCTGGGCAAAGGAAGGCAATCATACCAATGGTTATGTAGGCTGGATGCGTTTATATCTGAAAAAATACACGGCCTCCTGTCAGGCATCCCGTGATAAATTTTATACGCAGCAATATCAGGTCGGGTATGACAGAAATGGAAAGGGAGAACTGGCCTTAAAAAAGAAAACGGATATTACTCCTACTTTAAAGATCGATTCTGTTTCCTCGAATGTACAGAACAGTAAAAACGGGATCAATCAAACGAGCTATGGCAGCGTTTACCGCTCCGATGTGATCCGTTTTAAGCTCGAGAAATTCAACGAGCAGGTACTGGAGCTGAAGGGAATTGAGGCATCAACAGACAACAGGGAATGGCAGAGGATCACAGACGGAAGCAATTTAAATGTTGTATTAAATGCCGATTTCTTTAGTAAATTTGACCTTTATAAGGCAGATACGATCTATTTCAGACCGGTATTGTCCCAGAAGACAGCGAAATTAAAGCTGGAGAATGCCAATGTCAACAGAGGAATGCTCAAGGGCTTTGATGCGAAGGGGAAAGAGTTTACGCTCAAGGTGGGTGATACGGTGAAGGGGCTGACCGGCTCCGGAAATGTTGCCGCGTACAACCCGGCGTTCTCTGTTTATACCACAAGAAATGAGAATGACTACAGGTGGGGCAGGAAGTCCTTTGCGGCAGCAGCGGCAGGCACCTGTCTGACGCTTGATAACAGCAATTCGGCGGGAAATGTTGCCAATATCTCGCTGCAGATGCCATACAATATCGTCAAGCTTGACTACAGCGATACGAAGCTGCAGGTGGAGGCGGATCCGAACACGTACCGCAATACCTACACAAATCTGAAATATGTGATCGCCGGAAAGACGTATAACTGTTCAAAGGCTTCTGATGTGGAAGCAATGCAGACGGCGATGGAGAAGCTGTATCAGAGTGGTACGGATGCACAGGTATCCATTTCCTTTGAATATCTTGCTAATCCAAAATACAAAAACGGCAAGGGCGATCAGGCGCAGATGTTCGGCAAACCGGTCAGCGCAAGTCTGTGTGTGTATGATGACAGCGGTGCGTTGGTTACGGGCGCACCGTATAAACTGACACCGACGGTTGTAAACGGAAAATACCGTTTCTCCATGAGCGGAACATGGAAGAAGCTTGGCTGGGTGGACGGAACCGGGGCAACCATTACAATCAGCGGAAGCCGCAAGGTGAATGGATTAAGTCTGACCTCGCAGGAAACAGAGATTGATTTCCTCGGAAACTCCGGCGGCTATGTGTCCGTGTCTGACGACAAGGGCATGATGAAGGACAGCAGCGGCAACACCTTTGGCAATTTAAACACCGGACTGACCTTCAAAAATGCAAATCCATTTACGGATTACACCATGAATGCCATGATTTCTCCGCTGTTTATCGGCAGATGGGGAGATTATTCCGCAGATACCGACAACGATGGAAATCTTTCCGATGAAAATGTGAAAAGTGCGAAGAAACGTCTCGAAGAGCTTGGATTTTCCGGGGATCTTGCGGGAAGCGTCAGCATTTTCTATGGAAATGTATTCAAATACAGCCCGAACATTTATGCAAACAGCAAGGTTTATTATGATTTTGTGCGACGCGACACATCGACCGGCAATGAAAATACCGTGCTGATGAAGCTGACGCAGAAATCATCCACGGTGCTGGATCCGGATGTTTCGATCGAGAAACCGCTGACTGATGCGACCGTGACTTTTGCCGGTCAGGATGCTGTGACCGGAGACAGCGAAGGCTACTATATCGCAGAAGGTAACTATGAGAAGGGGAAAACCTATATGGCGGACGTCCGCATGGGTGCGATCAGCTTTGTCGGTGCCGTACAGGGAACCGGCTATAAAGAGGAGACGATCGATGTTTCCAAGTATATGTTCCCGACCAATTTCTCAGTGAAAATCGGCGGAACAGACACAGGGATCCGTTCCAACGGAAGCGACAGCATCTTAGATGTTGTCAACGATGACACGACATTTACCTTTGGCTTTAGCTCCAGCGTTGGTGTTAAGGCAAATAAGGCTGTGGTGAAGATTCTTCGCGACGACCGTGAGATTTATTCGAAGACCTTAACGCGTCAATCGGCAGATCAGCCGTTTGAGTTGACCTTAAATACCTTAAAGGCAGGCGTCAAGGGCGGCGACCAGATGACCATTCAGGGAATCTTTACGGATAAGAAGGATGGCAAGGAGATTGACCATGTATATCCTGCAGTGGATGTAGGTATGACCTTCCAGAATAAACTGACGGCGATCGGCATTGCAGCAAGCTTTAAGACACCGTTTACCAAGGTGCTCAAGCTGATCGGAAGTGTCAGCACAAAGTTTGATCTTCCTCTTGATTATGATGTCGAATCTATGGGCAACAAGACGCATTACAATGATAAGAAAACAAATGCGCAGATCAACACGATCCAGGTTGCCTTTGGCTATAACAGCAAGGTCATGGAGGAGCTTAAGAAACAGCAGTTAGAATATCGTGCGGAGAATAAGGGGGAGGCACTGTCCGGAAGAGACAATATCAAGCAGTATATGGAGAGTCTGATGGGCAGTGATGACAGCGAGGATGACGACGGTGACGATGAGAAGGCAACAAGCACACCGGCACCGAAGAAGGATCTGAATGAGAGCAAGAAGGCGGCGGAGAAGGCGCAGGAAAGCGCTGCTCCGGCAAGCAGTACAATGGGAAGCAGCTCCTTCCATTACAATTTCAGCGTTGCGGTGATCCTGACGGTGGAAAGTGGAATTACCGGTCAGGGCAAGCCGGATGGTCAGTATTATTTTAATTCGCTGGCACTGATCGCCGCGGCAGATGCAGATTTCCAGTATACGGTCAGCTACATGACGCCGATCGGAGTGGAGATCCTTGCAGAGCTTGAGGTAGGAGGAAAGGCGGTGGCAGCATTTGCCGCAGAATCCTCAAACGGCAGAATGTACGATGATGTATTCAATGTGACAAAGGCCGGCGACGAGAAGGGGGCATTAAGCCTGAATAAGGATAACTTCTCGCTGTACACCAAATTCATGCTGGCACCGACCATTACCGTGGGCGCGGGTGTTGGTCTTGGCAAGGTGGCAAGTGTTGTCGTATCCGGAACAGCCGATTTTAACTTCGGATTCACTGTACCAATTATGGGACAGAACGAATCTTCCTCCGGATATGGAAATGTTACACTGAGTGCGGCACTGAAGCTGAAAATTTTATTTATCAAAAAGAAATGGACGCTTTACAAGGGTGAGCAGATGAATCTGTTCCAGTATGGTGCAGTCAGCGTGGCAAAGATGTTAAATGACTTCGAGGAGAATTATCTCTATGAGGATATTGACGATATCTCCAATTCGGAAGAATTTGCGAGAGATTATCTGAATAACCGAAGCAAGTGGCAGCCGGTGAAGCTAAAGAAGCGGTCAGTGGATGCCGGCAAAGAGGTTCTCCTGATGGAGGGAGCTTATCCGGATCAGCAGACAAAGATGTTGGATCTGGGCAATGGCAAGCAGCTCACGGTATTTATCAGCGACAGCGGAGAGCGTGACATGATCAACCGTGCCGAGCTGTTCTACACGATCACGAAAGATGGCGGCACAACATGGTCCAGACCGGTCAGTGTCAGCGATGACGGAACCTGGGATGAGGCACCGGCTCTTTATCGTCTGACAGATGACAAGGTGCTGATCACATGGTCCGATGCCGCAAGGGAATTTACCGATCAGGACGGCACCAAGGATGTTTTGTCGCAGCTTGATATCAGTGGTGTATTGTTTGATGTTAATGATAATACGATGACGGACGAATTTGCGGTCACGAAGACAACACAGGATGAAGTGATGGCAGATATGGATCCGATGATCGCCTTTGATGAAGAATCACAGAGGCTGGTTGTTTACTATACGAAGATTGATTACGATGAGCAAAGCTACGAGCATGGCAACAATGGCGATGTGATCGTGGATGAGGATGCCGACAGTGATTCCGAGGTGACAACCTACGGTGATATCATCAATGGCTACAATGCGATCGCATGTCGTATGGCAACATTGAAAAACGGAGCATTGGAATGGGATTCTGCAGATCCGGAGGATCCTGAGTTATATGGTCAGAGACTGTTAGATCTCGGTGTACCGGCAAGGATCGAGGAAACGGAGACTGAGGTACCGGGTGAAACCGTTGAGATCGAGGATGAAAACGGAGAAACGGTTACGCGTACGATCACAGAGACAAAGAAGACCTCAGACGTGATCGTAGATGAGATGATAGATCCGCGTGTCGTAGATTCCGACAGCATTTCCTACAACGGCCTGTCTCTTTATGCGTACACGACCGATGCGGATGCCAATCTGGAGACGAGTGACGATCAGAGACTGTACCTGCAGATCTACAACTTCAGGCAGGATGAGTTCCATCATCCGATCCAGATCACGGGCGATTCTGTCGGAGATTCCAGACCGAAGTTTGTGCGCTGCAAGGGCATGACCTATCTGTACTGGCTGCATGACGGAGATATTCAGTATCTGAATGTCAGCGATATAGTATCGTCCTTAAACAGTGACAGCAGTTATCTGAAGGAAACACAGGTCTCCATGCCGGATGGCAGTACAAGACCGATGTATATCATCAACAAATACGAAAATGATCCGGTTGTCACAGCAATCCGTCATCAGCAGGAGGTCAGCGAGGATGGCAGTGTTGCGGAGAACAAGATCAGTGAATACGATGTGCAGGCAAACGACAATAGCATGTATGTGATCTGGAGTGCACTCGGAACGAGCCAGAAGGATGAAGATAAGTCGGGAGCCGAAAATGTCGTGCGCGAGACACAGCTTTACGGAGCATATTGTGAACCGGAGCTGGAATCTGTTTCTAGCGCATACACATTTGAGGACGATGATACGAAAACGTACCAGTTTGCGGCAGGCAAGGATAAAACAACGTATCCGGTAAGCTTCACGGCATTGAAGGACACAACACTGGAGGACGGTTCGACCCTTTCTGCGGGCGATGTGTTCACGTTTGACTACAAAAAGCAGGAGGATCTGAACGGTCAGACCGGTGTCGTTTCGGCAGGGGATCCGGCAAAGATTAAAACGATCCGTGCCTGTGACGGCTATGGATGGTCAGAACCGGTTCAGCTTACCGATGGACAGGGAGACAACTACGAGGATCTTTCCTTCCGGGTGGATGAGGACGGAAATATTCGCGCCTTCTTTATCAAAGGAAAACAGAAACTCGATGACAACAATGTCTTCGAAATGGATGAAAGCAATATGCAGATGTATGCGCAGACTTTTGTGATCGGAAGTGAATTACAGAATGATGGCATTCAGACGGAGAAGGAGCTTTATGCGCCGGGAGAGGACATTTCCTTCCGGATGAATGTCACCAACGATGGCTTAAAACCGATCGAAAATGCGGAGTATCGGATGTATATCCGGGGGGACAATGAAGTCGTGACCGACGAGGTGGAATGGACGTCTCTTGGAACCGTCACAGAGGATGGCGGAAAGGGAGTGCTTCTCGGAGGAAATACGGTAACACTGCAGTATGATGGTGTCCTGAATATGGGACAGATAGAAGGAACAAAGCTTGTGATCGAGTTGAAGCAGGGGGATGAGATCACTACCGTGGAGAAGGTGCTTCATGAACAGCCGGAGCTGAGTATTTCCGTGGTCAGTGCAGAGCTTGTTGATGCAAAAACAGCATCGGTGAAGCTGCATGTTGTCAATACGGGAAATCAGGATTTTGAAGGAACGGTAAAGGTGAAGGATAAGGAAGAAGTTTTGGCACAGGAAAAGAATGTTAAGGCAGCATATGGAGAGAGCTGCGATCTGACCATGACGGTTGATATCAGCAATTCGAAGTTCGGCGAAGTTACAACCGCAGAGGATGGAAGCAAGTCCGATGCACTGACGCTGACGGCGGAATATGGCGATATCTCACAGCCGTTTAATGTGACAAGAGAAGTGTCCGCATGGGAAGGAAAGGCAGTGGATGCGTTGAGCGGTATCCGGATCGGACAGTGTGAGCTTAGCAATGAAGCAGCTCAGGATCAGGGTATTCCGGATATCATGGATGCGGCACAGACGCTGCAGCCGGTAAAGGATACGCTGAAGGTTTCTGAGGATCAGGTGCTTAAGCTGGAGCCGGTCTTTGACTGGAAAGATGATAGCAGTGAGGCAGCCGAGCTTCAGAAACAGGGGCTTGATCCAAAGGCGATCCTGAATACAAAATGGACCTCTTCGGATGAAAGTGTGGCTTATGTCAATGACAACGGTGTGCTGATCCCGCTCAGGGAGGGCGAGACGGAAATTACCGCAGTCACTTATCCGGGCGGCGAGCTGCAGCAGGCAGATCCATTTGCCGCAAACGGAAATATTGAGGAGGAATACGATGGCAGCTTTGGCTCGTTAAGCCAGACCGACGGAACCGGATGGTTTAGACAGAACCGGGAAATGTACCGTGTGCCGGAGTCTCTGATCACCAGAAATACGATCAAGGTAACGGTCAAAAAGGCAGAAGTAAAGCCGACGCCGACACCGACTGTGACACCGGTGCCGACAGATACACCGTCAAGTACCGCACCGGCCGGCTCGCAGCCGACCGCAGCACCATCCGGTACGCCATCAGTTTCCGCATCGCCGGCACCGTCAGACGCAGGCGTACAGCCGACCGTGAAAAAGACGACGGCAAAGGTGACGATCAACAAAAAGGGGAATAAGATAACCGTTCAGACGCTGTCAAAGGCGAAGGTCTCTGTGACTGTTTACCGGAACAAAAAGACAGCCGGAAAAGGTAAGAAAAAGGGATTGATCCGGAAGTATCCGGTATATCAGACGAACAAAAAGGGCAAAGTGGTGATCCGCCTGAAGAAAAAGCTGAAAAAGAAACAGGCGGTAAGAGTGACGGTGACGAAGAAGGGATACTCCGGCAAAACCGTTGTTAAAGTCAAAAAATAATTCAGGGGTCAAATGAAGTGATCCATGACATTTGTTAAGGTTAAAAACAAGGAAAGCAGTATACCGATTTCAGGTTTGCTGCCAGGCAGCCCGGTAATTTTATGCCGGGCTGTTTGCTTAGAAAGGCAGGAAAAGAAAATGCTGACAGACATCCGGAGTATACTATGTGACAGAATGGAACCGGAACAGAGCGTCTACCAGGAAATGCCCGGAAAGGTGCTTGATTATCCGATCACGATAGGAAATTTTCTTCAGGAAAAAAACGGAGAGGACAGTGCCGAGCAGTTTGCAGAGCTTCTGGAATACAAAAGCAGGCTGAAGAATGCGCTGGAAAACGATCCGGAATATATACGTATCAACCGTATATCCGAGCAGCTTGGCAGATGGCTTAAGCGAAAGAAAAACGAAGCGGGAGAAGGCTTTACACAGGAAGAAATGGCAATATTCAAACAGAAACGAAAACGTCTGCAGAAACAAAAAAGGGAAATCCGGCGGGAAAAGGAGGAAGAGATTTGCGGTATTTACGGCTATGATTACAGAGAGATCCGGACAATGATGTACAAAAATACGGTCTATTTCAGCTGGTTTTATGATCTGCAGAAAATGTTTCCGCAGCTTGCAAAGATAAAGACCGGAGACATCCGGGAGATTCCTCTTTTTGTGTCGCATCTGGAACAGCTTCGAAAGGCATTAGCACAGAAGGAGCCGATCGGGCTGGTGGGAGGACCGTGCCTGTTTGGCGTGGATGAGGTTTTTCTGGAGATGACGACAGACGATGGGGAGCGGGCGGTTTTTGACTGCAGCTGTGACAGACGCTGCCTTGTCGGAAATGACGAAAAGGAGACGATCGAGGAATTTATTGAAAGGCATCCGGAGACGATCGAGGCTGTCCGGATCCGTAACTGTAAAAAGGGAGTGACAAGGCAGGAGTATGACAGTATCCGTTATCTGTTCAGTGTGGCAGAGGTATTTGACGGGAAAATTGTGATTCCGCTTCCGGATCTGTCCTATTTTAAGTACATGGAGGCAATTCTTCAAAATCTGGAGGAAACGCTCCGGGAGAAGGTGATGGAAGAATTTCGCGAAGAATGTTATCGGATCACGGATCATTATCTGGATGTGATCCGTCATGTCGCAGAGGATTATCCGAAGCTTTCCTATCTGGTGGTACATGACAGAGAGGTGGAATTGCGGGAGCTTTTTTATGAAAAAAGAAGACCGTATCTTGAGGGATCAACCTATATGCAGAAGATCACGGGAAGGGATACACGCAAGGAGGCGGTGGTTGATTATATCACAATGCTTGCACTACCGTATTATCTGTATGGGACGCGGTATGTGGTACAGGTGGACAGCGTGGACGAGACGGACTCCGGGCGTAAGTGCAATAAGATTCATGGAGGAGACATGGAACTGATCCAGCTTCTCTATCCGGAATATTTAAGCAGAGACGGCAAAAACACCATATACCGGACAACTGCCGGATATAAGGATTATATCGGACAGCCCGCAGGAGAGCAGGGATGGATGAAGTGAAACGTCAAAAACGGATCATTGCCGGAATCGTTATTCTGGCAGTAGTGGCAGGAATTGTTATGGTGGCAGGAAAAATACAGCGAAAGCCCCCAAAAGCAAAGTCCACAAAAACGGACACATTAAAAATAGTTATTTTGGACAGTGGTGATTACTATTATTCCGATGAAGGAATTGAAAATGGGATCATGCTTGCGCAGGAGGCACTGGAAAAGGAAAGCGGGATATCAATCGATCTGGAGCGTGTGGATGACGGAGGCGATTATGTCAATGGAATTTCCATGGCGAAGGCACTGGCGGAGGATGAAAGTGTGGACTTGGTCATCAGCTTTCAGAATTTCGAGTCGATCGGTGCGGAGGCCGGATTTTTTGAACAGGTACAAAAGCCGTTTATTATTACAATGGGCTGCTACGATGAGGTGGCAGAACGGGGCTATGAATATCTGATCACGGATTTTTTAAGCGGCAGAACGATCGGCAGCAGTATCGGCGAATTTCTGAAACAGGAAAAACGGGAAAACATTGCACTCTGTCATTCGGATACAACATTTGAAAAGGACGAACTAAAAGGGATACAGTCCGCAATCCGGGACAGTGACAATACGAATATTTATTATACTCAGACCGGTCCGTTTGATGAGGATGGTCTGGCACAGCTGCTGGCGAGATGCGAAAAGCTTTCAATTGATACGGTGGTTGCCAACTTTTATACACAGACCGACAGCGCATGGCTGCTTAGCAGACTGCGAAAGAAAAGACCGGATCTGACCGTGGTTGGAGATTATGCCCTTGACAGCTCTGAAATTCTGAAAAAGTATGGAAAGGATCTGGAGGGGGTCGTGATCGTTCCGGTCTATCCGTACGAGGAAAGCGAGGAGATGGAACGGTTTATACGGCGCTACGAGGTGGAAAAGCAGGTTCGCTTTTCGACTGCGGCGGTGCAGTATTATGATCTGTTTCAGATGCTTGGAAAGGCGTATGACAGATGCGGCGGAGAAAGTCAGAGCATGATGCGGGAGCTGAAGAAAAAGGAAGGATATGAGGGCGTTGCAGGAAGGATTTATTTCGATGAAAAGGGACGTCTTTCTTCCGAAAACTGTCCGGTGTTTGTGTGCAGAAACAGCAAGTTTGTGCGAATGAAATGAGAGGGAGCGAGGGATGAAACAGGGATTATTTCAGGAAAAAGCAATGCAGCAGCTGGCAGCACCCGAACAGCTCGACCAGAGAGTGCGGATCATTCCATCCGGTGCATGGATCTTATTTGCGGCGGTTCTGACAGGAATTGCGGCAGCGGTGATGTGGGCGCTTTTTGGGACAGTGTCCAGCGGGGCAGATTATCACGGTGTTATTTTCGACTACAACGATGTGATCAGTCTGCGGGCGCAGACCGGCGGTGTTCTGGGTGACGTTTTAGTCGAGGAAGGTGATACGGTATCGCGAGGCGATGTGATTGCGGTCATCTATAACGAAGCTGCTTTGCAAAGGATTGAGACCTTGCGGGAACGCCAGAAAAGCTATGCGAAGACTTCGCAAAGATACCGTGATCTGGAGGAGAAGATCCGCGGGCAGCGCGGAGAATACATGCTGCGAAGCACCTCGGACGGCGTTGTGCAGAAGATTCTTTTAAACGGGCAGGCAGTCGATGCCGGAGACGTGGTGGCATCGATCGTTCCGCAGGATGATTACAGCTATCAGGAGGTTTATATCTATGTTCCGAGGGAGCAGATCGGCGCGCTTGCGGTAGGTATGGAGGCGCAGATCACGCCGTCGTATGTGACCAGAGAGGAATATGGCTATGTCGAAGGAATTATTTCGAACATTGATGAAAACATTGTGACGGAAAATCATATTGTGAAACATATGGGCACATTGGACTATGTGGAGGAAATCCTGCCGTCACAGAATTGTGTGGAGGTAACCATTCAGCTCAGTGTGAAGGAGACGGGAGATGGAGGCTATGTCTGGTCAAATACGAAGGGCGAGGCGTTGAACATGAAATCCGGCGACCGTTGCCGGATCCGGATCATACGGCAGGAATATCATCCGTATGAGCTGATCCTTCAGAAAATATAACAGGGGGAAGCAATGGAAAATGTAAAGAGAGTGCCGGTGGTGCTGCAGATGGAAGCCGTTGAGTGCGGCGCGGCATCGCTGGCAATGATACTGGCGTATTATAAGCGGTTTATTCCCCTGGAGAAAATGAGGATTGACTGCAATGTGACGAGGGATGGAAGCCTGGCAAAATATATTGTCAAGGCTGCCGCAAAGCATGAGCTGGAGACGAAAGCCTACAAGATGGATCCGGAACAGATCCGGCAAAGGCAGGATTTTCCGATGATCATTCACTGGAACTTCAATCATTTCGTGGTGCTGTGCGGATTTCGCGGGACGGATGCGGTGATCAATGATCCGGCGTCAGGAAGGATACGGGTTCCTGCGGAGGTGTTTGACCGGTCGTTTACCGGAATCGCTCTGTGTTTTAGACCGGGAGAGGCGTTTGAGCGGATCGGCATGCCGGCTCAGACAGGAGGATTTATTAAGAAAATGTGTCGCGGACAGAAGGCGGCATTTGTGTTTGTCATTGTTCTGGGGGCTGTGTACAGTCTTTTGAACGGACTGCCGCCGGTCTTTTATAAAATATTTACGGACCGGATCCTTCTCGGCGGTTCCCCGGAATGGCTGCCGGCACTTTTGCTTGCCATGCTGGCGACAGGTACAGGCATGCTTCTTGCCGGAGGTCTGCAGGTGTTATTTGCCAAACGGCTTCAGGCACAGCTTCGCATCCGGGAAGCGGCAGTGTTTTTCCGGAAGCTGCTCCGGCTTCCGGCGGCATTTTTTGACCAGCGGTTTTGTGGGGATATTGTCTCGAGGCAGCAGGATGGACAGGAGATTATTTCGTTATTTTTTGAACGGATCCTGCCGGCACTTATGGAAGTGATCCTGATGCTCTGTCTGTATGGTCTGATGTTTTCGCTGGATGTCCGGATGAGTCTTGTGGCAGCCGTGGCGGGGATCTTACAGCTTCTGGCGGCTCTTTTGCGGGCGCGCCACTATGGCAATCTTGGGCGCAATTTAAGCCGGGACAGTGGAAAACTGTCGGGGGTGAAGCTGTCCGGAATTTCCATGATCGAGACGATCAAGGCGAGTGGTGCCGAGCAGGGGCTTTTAGAGCGGATCCTCGGCTATCAGACCAGATACGACAATGCCAGGCTGGAGCTGGAGAAAAGCAGGATCCGTCTTGGAATCCTTCCGGGACTGATGGCTGGACTTAGTAACGGTATCATACTGATCCTTGGAATTTATGCGGTATTTGAGGGACAGCAGACGATCGGAACGCTGGCGGCGTTTCAGGCATTTCTGCAGCTTTGCTTCTCGCCGATGACATCGTTTGCACAGGGGCTACAGGCGGCACAGGAGATGAAGGGAAATGTTGAGCGGGTACAGGATGTGCTGGAGTATGAGGACGATCCTTTATCGGGCGGTGCTGCTTTGCCGGAAACAGAGAAGGATTCTTTACCGGGCGGCGCTGCTTTGCCGGAAACGGAGAATGATTCTTTACCGGGCGGCGCTGTTTTGCCGGAAACCGGGAATACCGGGCGGCTGACCGGCAGGCTTTGTGTGCGGGATATTTCGTTTGGCTACAGCCCGGTGACGGAACCGTTGATCCGGAGCTTCTCCATGGAGGCAGAGCCCGGAAAGGTGATCGCACTGGCAGGAGGCAGCGGCAGTGGCAAATCGACTGTCGCAAAGCTGTTATGCGGGCTTTATCCCTGTGCGTCCGGGGCGGTGTTATATGATGATGTCCGGCTGGAGGAGCTGGACATACGGCTTCTTCGCAGGTCAGTTGCCGTTGTGGATCAGCAGATCGCCCTTTTCGGGGGAACGGTCCGGGATAATATCACGATGTGGGATGATTCGATCCGGCAGGAAAAGGTGATTCAGGCATGTAAGGATGCATGCATTCATCAGGACATTATGGCGAGAAAACATGGCTATCAGCATGTGATCCGCGAGGGAGGCTCAGATTTTTCAGGCGGGCAGAGACAGCGGATGGAAATTGCGCGGGCGCTGGTAAAGGATCCTTCCGTGCTGATCATGGATGAGGCAACCTCTGCATTGGATGTGATGACTGAACAGAAGGTGATGGATGCAGTAAGACGGCGCGGGATGACCTGTGTTGTGATCGCACATCGTCTGTCCACGATCCGGGATGCCGATGAGATCATTATGCTGGAGTGCGGTGTGATAAAGGAGCGTGGAACCCACGAAGAACTGATGGCGGCAGACGGTGCATATGCGGCATTGCTTCGAGCGGATGAAGAGGGGGCTTCACCGATAAAGCAGGAATCCGCTGAGCAGGCTGATGCGCAAAAAGGAGAATGAAATTGGAGCAGAGAGAAAGAAAAAGAGAACAAAACGAGATTGCCAGGATTCTGAATTATTACCGGATCTCTATGCCGGAGGGGATCGATCTGCTGGCAGCGGACTGGCATGAAAGCATCCTGCGGCAGTCTGGGTTGATCCCGCGGAAAATCACACTGGAGGGGGCATGGTGGAAGGAAGCATTTCTCCCAATGGAGCTTTACGGCGAGGATGACCGGATCTATGCGGCGGTTCCGGTCGGAGACCACTACCATGTCTGGATCGAAGAACAGGAAAAGGTGGTAGATATGCAGCTTGCAAAGCAGTTTCAGAGGACGGCGAGATGCTTTTATAAGCCATTTTCCTGTGAACACAAAGGGACGGGGATGCTGTGGCGTTTCCTGTGGGAGAGCATTCCGCATACCGATTTGATCGTAATCCTTGTGATCAGTCTGTTTGTGGAGCTGTGCGGGCTGCTGATGCCGTATATCAACAGCGTTGTTTATAATCGTGTCATTCCTTCCGGGACGGCAAGGGAAATCCCGGGCATCGTGGTTCTGGTGATCAGCACCGTTATCTTTTCAACCCTGCTTTCCTTATATAAAGAAATCTGCAGAGTCCGTCTGGGCGAGAAAATGAAGGTGGCAGGACAGAGTGCCGTGTGGCGGCGTCTTTTACAGCTTCCGGCAGCCTTTTTCAAACAATATGATTCCGGAGAGCTGTATCAGCGCACGGACGCCATTGAGGAGATCTGTAATATCATTGGCGGCAGAATGCTTCCGGCGGCATTGACAGCGGTGCTGTCTGTTATCTATCTGTTTCAGATCTCATGGTTTGCCGGTGAACTTATGATTCCGTCGGTTGTGATCCTTTTCATTCAGCTTTGTAATATTGCAGTGGCAGGTATATTGCAGATCCGTCTGCGTGACCGTGAGAACGAGGCGCAGACAAAGGTGACAGGCATTTCCTATCAGTTGATCCGCGGAATCTGCAAGATCAAGATTGCCGGTGCACAGGAGTCGGCATTTCAGGTCTGGGCGTCTGTCTGGAAGCATATGCCGGTCATGGGAAATGCATGGATCCTTTTGTCGCCGGTGATCGCAAAGGTGACAGCACTTGGCGGAAGCATGGCTCTGTACTGGTGTGCCTGGAAGAGTGGACTTTCGACCTCGGATTATATTGCCTTTCAGACCGCATTTTCTTCCTTTTTCGTGTCTGTTTTAATGCTTGCGGACTTTGGCCTGCAGCTTGGCTGTCTCGGTCCGGCGGTCAAAATGCTTCGCCCGGTGCTTTTGGCAGAGCCGGAGCTTTATGAGGACAGGGAAGCGGTGGAACGGCTTGAGGGAAGGCTGGAACTAAACAACATCTGTTTCCGGTATACGCCGGATATGCCGTATGTGTTAGACGGACTTGATCTGCGGATCGAGCCGGGAGAATATATCGGGATCGTCGGTAGCTCGGGCTGCGGAAAATCAACACTGATGCGTATCCTTCTGGGCTTTGAGGTGCCGGAAAGGGGATCGGTATATTATGACGAACGCGAGCTTGGACAGCTTGATCTTCCCTCACTGCGCCGCAGGATCGGCGTTGTTTTACAGGATGGAAAGCTGTTTGCAGGGGATATTTTCTCGAATATCACGATCTGTGCACCATGGCTGACGATGGAGGGTGCATGGGAGGCGGCAGAACGGGCGGGACTGGCGGAGGATATCCGGCAGATGCCGATGGGAATGTTTACGATGATCTCCGAGGATGGTGGTGGCATTTCCGGCGGTCAGAGACAGCGGCTTCTGATCGCGCGTGCACTGGCAAGTGATCCGGGAGTCCTGCTTTTTGACGAGGCGACCTCAGCGTTAGACAACGAGACGCAGGGGCGTGTGGTGGATACGTTGAAGCAGATGAAATGCACGCGTCTCGTTATTGCACATCGTCTGTCCACGATCCGGGACTGTGACAGGATCCTTTATCTGGAGCAGGGAAGGATTGCGGAACAGGGAACGTATGAGAAACTGCTGCATTGCAATGGCAGATTTGCACAGATGGCGAAGCGCCAGCTGTTATAAGAAAGAGGTGATAGTATGTTTACGGCATTTCGCAGACTGGAATGTAAGAAGACAGATATAATATGGATGATACTTGCAGCGGCTCTTTTGGCAGCAGGCATGCTGGTGTGGTGGTATCTGCCTGTGACCCTGTCCGTAAAACGGGACATATCAAACCCGTATTTTGCGACAATGGATCAAAAGGGCAACCGCTATATTATCAATGAGGGGAAAAGCGAGGTTCTCAAAATATCAGGGAAAGGACGCATCACGGCACGGATCGCGTGGGGAGATCACCAGAAGGACTGCTTTGGAGAGGCGGACGAGGTGGCGGTAGGCAGTGATGGCAGCATTTATATTCTCGATATACTCTGGAATGATACAGGGCTTGGTCTTTCCGGCGAGAGGGTGCTCAAGTATACCTCCGACGGGAAATTTGCCGGTGTTGTTTTTGAAAATGATTATACGGATATGATGATCATGAAACGCCATTTGTTTTCACTTGTTGCCCTGAAGAATGAGATTCGTTTTGCGGCGGTGGATCCGGATGGAAAGGGCTTTAGTACATATGTCCTGAAAAACGGACAGACAAATGCGAAAAGAGACCGGTATATTTCCTGGGATCTTGCGGATGAGATTCAGGATTTTGCCGTCAATGAGAATGGCGGATATTTTGTGATCAAAAACGGAACGATCTATTCCTTTGAAAAGGATCCGCTTAAGGTGGTGTACCGGGCGGAAGACCGGACCTGGCTTTTGCCGTATAATCTTTCCTTTCGGGGAGGATATCTGTATTTCACGGATATCTGTGGAAATGGGATATACCGGCTGCAGGAAGGAAAGGAGCAGGCAGAGTGCTTCTGTCCGATGGAAAAGCTGCAGAAGATTACCGGGCTTGATCTGAAGCATTCGGTTCTGGAGACGATCCAGGTGACGGAAAGTGCAGGAAAAGAAATGATCTCCGTTACCTGGGATAATGCTTCGGCTGTGCTGGCAGTGGATCAGGGTGTGTCCGTAAAAATGGACACCAGACAAAGCTTCTATTATGCAGATTCTTTTCTGGCAAAGCTGTTGTTTTGTTTTGTGGTGTGGACATTTTCCGGTGTAACGGCAATTTATTATTCGATGGTGCTGCTTCGTTATCTGATCCATTCGGGAATCTTTCAAAAGAAACGCTTCAGTATCTTTATGATCCTTGGTGTCAGTATTTCGGCACTTGTGGTTATGGTGAGCATGCTCGAACGTTTTAAGGACAGCTACACACAGGAGCAGATCGGCAGCATGTACACGGTGACGCAGATCGCATCGGATATTATGGATACGGATGCACTAAAGCATGTGAATTATCCGACGGATTATGGCTCTGAGGATTACCGGAAGCTGCAGGAATGCATGAATGATCTGATTGATGTGACGAGCCGGTACAGTGAAAATCTCTATTGTAATATTGTTAAAGTGAATGGAGAAAGGGCGTATGCACTGGCATATCTGGATCATTCGATCGGCGCGTATTATCCGCTGGACGAGGGAGAAGCCAAGGAAGCGAAGAAGGTTTACCTGACCGGAGAGCAGTATATCAATGACGGAAAGCAGGATGCGACCGGCTCCTATGTTTACGTTAAGGCACCGGTCAAGGACCGCGCGGGAAGAGTGATCGGAATTATTGAGATCGGCATGGTGTCCGATACGCTGTCCGGAATGATCGATTCGATGCGTACAAGGATCATGGTTGAGATCATCCTGATGGTGATCATCGCTGTTTTCTTATTAAATGAAGGTCTTGCATTTATGGAGGATCGCAGGGATTGGAAACGTTTAAGTCATAAGGAAAGAACACATACCTTTCCAATCCCTTATCTGCGGGTTGTGACGTTTTTCGTTTTTGCGGCGTACAACATGCCGACAAGTTTCCTGCCAGTATATGTGGAACGTTTTTACCGGGAGGATTTTCCGATCACCAGAGAGCTTGCGGGTTCTCTGCCGCTGACGGTCAATTTTGCGATGATCGGTGTCATGTCCCTGTTTGTATCCGGGCTGCTGCGGCGGTTTGGCTTCCGTCTTGTCATGGGCGCCGGGGCTTTATGCTGTGCGGTGGGAGATATTATGATGGCATACTCCGGGAGCTATGGCATGATCTTAGCAGGACTGATCTTAGGCGGTATGGGGTGTGGTCTGTTGATGAACGGACTGTCGATCATCGTGGCAGACCAGTCCGATCAGGTGCAGTCCAAGGGATTTTCGGTCATTAACAGTGCGATCCTGTCTGGAATGATCTCCGGCACGGTGATCGGTGCTGCGATTGCCGAGAAGCTGGGCGAATCCAAAATGTTCTTCTGCTCTGCGGTGATCTGGGGAAGTATGCTTTTCCTGCTGCTTGCCGTGGGTGGTCTGTTTCATATGTCCGGCAAAGAGAGGGTGCGCCATACCGGAAGACTGTCATTTGTGTTTTCCGGACAGGTGCTTGGGTACCTTCTGTTGATCGTCGTGCCGTATGTGATCATCAACGGCTTTACCAGCTACTTTCTGCCGATCTTTGCGGATGGCCAGGGACTCGGCGAGTCACAGACGAGTCTGCTTCTTGTCATGAACTGTCTTGTGGGAATCTTCTTAAGTGAAGCACTGACCGGTCTTACCATGAAGCATCTCGGGAGAGGAACGCTTTATCTTTCGAGTGCGGTTTCTTTGGGAGCTGTTCTGCTGTTTGGGTATTTTCAGACGCTTCCGATGCTTGCCCTTGCGTTGTTCCTTCTCGGCGCGGCGAAAAGCTTTGGCGCAGCGGGACGGGAGATTTTGTTCTGCAGGCAGCCGAAGGTGGCGGCATATGGAGAGGATGAGGCGATGGGATATTACAATCTTGCCGATAATCTGGGCGAATCCATTGGAACCATGGTGTTTGGTGGCATGCTCAGCGTGGGACTGGTCACCGGCATGTGGATCTTTGCCGGAATTTCTGCGGCGGCTATGGGGATTTACGGTTGGCTGCAGCGGGGAAATACCGTGTGATTTTCGCAAAAATCGAATTTAAAAGGAATTTAAAGAAAAAACGCTTGCATTTTATTGACAAATGATATAGAATGTTGGATTGTGATACGTTTATTTTATCCTTGTTCTTTCCTGACAGGGCAAAGCATGCAGGGACATGCCGCAGCCGCTTATCACACGGAGGCGAGCCATGGAGAGAGCCAGAGACCAAAAGGAGGTACAGACAACTATGAACAAGTATGAATTAGCGTTAGTTGTCGATGCTAAGATCGAAGAGGATGTAAGAGTAGCAACTGTCGAGAAGGCAAAGGACTATGTGACCAAATTCGGCGGTAACATCACAAATGTGGATGAGTGGGGCAAGAAGAAGCTTGCTTACGAGATCCAGCACATGAAGGAAGGCTACTACTACTTTATTCAGTTCGATGCTGAGGCAGATGTTCCGGGACAGCTTGAGCAGGCAGTCCGCATCATGGATCATGTTCTCAGATTCTTATGCATCAGACAGGAAGCATAGGAGAAAGGAAGGTGTTTCCTAAGTGAATAAGGTTATTTTGATGGGTCGTCTGACCCGTGATCCGGAGATTCGTTATTCTTCCGGAGAGAATCAGACAGCAATTGCAAGATATACGCTTGCAGTCGATCGTAGATTTAAACGTCAGGGAGATGATCAGTCAGCAGACTTTATCAACTGTGTCGTATTCGGCAGAGGTGCAGAGTTCGCTGAGAATTATCTTCATCAGGGTACCAAGATTGCGGTAACCGGACGTATTCAGACCGGAAGCTATACCAACAAGGAAGGCAACCGTGTTTATACGACCGATGTAGTTGTAGAGGAGCAGGAGTTTGCCGAGAGCAAAGCAGCTGCAGCGAACTACAACGGAAACAGGGATGGCTACCAGCAGGCTCCATCAAGACCTGAGCCGACACAGGCAGCAGGGGATGGATTCATGAATATTCCGGATGCCATCGAAGAGGAATTGCCATTTAACTAGACAGTGGCGTAATAATGATTAGGAGGTTTTGTCATGGCTTATAATAAAGGCGATAGAGACGGTGCTCCAGCAAAGAGAAGACCGATTCGCAGAAGAAAAAAAGTTTGTGCTTTCTGTGCAGACAAAGAGCATGATTTCATTGATTACAAGGATACCAATAAGTTAAAGAGATATGTCTCTGAGAGAGGTAAGATTCTTCCTAGAAGAATTACCGGTAACTGTGCAAAGCATCAGAGAGCTCTGACAGTCGCTGTAAAGCGCGCTCGTCACGTAGCACTTATGCCATATACCACAGACTAATTGAAATCAGACTGATTCATAGCAGCTCTATTGAGTGATCAATAGGGCTGTTTTTTTGTGCAATTTTTTAATCCTCCAAACTTCCCGTATCAATCAAGTGTATCCGCTCATACGATTTCTTATGTCCAATATGAAAAATAATTATTTTGCCTACAAAACAAAGTAATCCGAGAACTGTGCCTGAAAAATTGACGCAGATCAGTAGGATTTCTGAAAAGACTTTGCTTTGCAACGCTTTGATGAATGTGTGTCCGTACGAGCAAGCCCCTTAGGTGGGATCAGCTATTTCGGCAGGCACGCTCCCGCTACGTTGCCCCACGCAGCAGTACATAATGCGCCCTGTTTTTAAATTTTTTCTTGAGTGCAGGGCGCATAAGTACTGGCGGGGGCAGAGTGCCTTGCGAAACACCTGATTCCCACCTGGGGCGCGTACGGAAGGGCATATTCATCAAACATCAAACATCAAAGCAGCAAAGCAATTAGTCTTTTCGAAATCCGTAAGTGACAAGACAATTTTTCAGGCACAGTTCTCGGATCTTTCAGTGTCTTGGTGGCAAAATATCAAAATAAATTATTGGATATAGGAAATCGTATGGGCGGATATTGATCTCCCGGAGGAAAGTTTTTGGGGGGATTAAAAAATTAAGACATCGATGTCCGGGCGTAGTGTATACTATGAAAATCATAGAAAGTCACTTAGGAAAGGAGAGAAAATGAGAAAGAAAATTATTATTTTAGTGATTCTGGTGTTACTTCTGGCAGGTGGAGGATATTATGCATATCAGTATTTTACCGGCCCGGAGTATGTTGTCGGGAAAGCTCTGGAAGCGAACAATATTAATGATGTAAAAGCATACATCAAGGAAAACAGCACGGATGTCGACAAAACAGATCAGGCAAAACGCATGGTGAAGGACAAAGCAAAAGAAATTTATCAGAATTATGCGAATGATAAAGCGAAAAGCTATGAAGACTGTGAGAAAAGTCTGAAAGAGCTGGCGGGAGTAGAAGGCTGTAAGGAATATACAGAGTCTCTTCAGAAGGATCTTTTAAAAATGAAGGTTTCCAAAGGTCAATTTGGTCTGGGTAAAGGACAGATTGAGAAAAAGGAGTATGCGACAGCGTTTAAGAATTTAAATGGTGTTATAAAACAGGATTGCAATTACAAGACGGCTCAGAAAATGATGAATGATAATTATGACGCATATTGGAAAAAGGTGCAGGAAGACTGTGCAGAAAAGGTGAAAAAGAATGACTATTCCAGTGCGCTCAATGAAATAGACGAAATAAAAGAGTTTGGAAAAAATAAAGAGGAAATCGAAAAATACGAAAAGGAAATTACAGCAAAAGAAAAGGCGTATAAAAAGAAACAGAAAAAGCTTCATATCAAACGGTTGAAGCATTCCATCAAGTGGGTTAAATCATATGTAGATACGTCCGGCTTTACCAATGAATTTCATATCACTTATAAAAATGTATCGGGCAAAACGATTAAAAAAGTAGAATTTAATTTTAGGCTATATGATATCTATGGTGAGGAGTGGAATGGTGGTACTCCGATTGATTTTACGGATACATGTAAATCCCTGAAGAATGGCGAAACCAGAAGCGTATATTGGGATCTGGGAGCAGGATATGATAAGGTACTTCCTCACGAAACGTGTATTACATATAAGGACGGATCCACAGTGACGTTTAGTACAAAGGAAATGATGCTTTTGATGATAAATCAACTTAATAAATTATAGAAAGGAAGGAAACAGCGATGAAGAAATCAACGATAGCAATCATGGTGGGGATTGGAATCGTGTTCATGATCTGGCTGGGGGAATTGTTTTGGTTGATTTTAATTGATTGGGGGTTATATTCTGTGAAGTGGCGGCTTGAAAAAGCCGCCGCTTTGTGTTATTCTGTGAAAATGAGCGGTATTCGGAGAGAAACTGCATCAGAACGAACGACAAATGACAATCAGATGATCACACAGATATTGGACAGCTTCCGATATCATCACAGGGAGGTTTCCCATGAAGATAGGCATTATAGGGGCTGGTAAAGTCGGAACAACACTTGGCAGATACCTTTCCATGCATGGAAGGGATGTCGGTGGATTTTACAGCCGGACGAGAGAAAGCGCTGACGAGGCAGCGACTTTTGTAGGGACAGGGACATATACGACCCTGCATGAGCTTACACAGGATAACGATATTATATTTATTACGACACCGGACGGCGTGATCGCCCATGTCTGGGAAGCACTTTTGAAAGAAAACTTAGATCATCACATCATATGTCATTTCAGTGGTTCATTAACTTCTTATGTATTTTCTGATCGGGAAAGGGCAGGTGCCCTTGGAATCTCGATGCATCCGATGTACGCGTTCAGCGACAAGTTCCATTCATATGAACAATTTCATACAGCATATCTGACATTGGAGGGCGACCCGGAGGCGGTTGCAGTGATGAAGCCGATGTGGGAAGAGCTTGGTCATCATGTGCTGACCCTGAAGGCGGAGGATAAGATCAAGTACCACGCGGCAGCAGCGATGGCAAGCAATGAAATGCTTGGACTCATGCAGGCGAGCATTGATGTGCTATCCGAATGTGGTTTTGCCGAGGAGGATTCGATGGCACTTCTGCGTCCGCTTGTGGAGGGCAACATCGCATCCATGCTGGAGAAGGGCTGCGTCAATGCTTTGACGGGACCGGTGGAGCGCGGTGATGCGCAGACGGTCGAGAAGCATCTGCAGGCGTTGGCGGGCAGCAAGGCGGGAAGAATCTATCAGAGCCTTGGCAGCACCATGGTAGAGCTTGCCGGGCGGCGCAATCCGGACAGGGACTATACCCCGATCCGGAAGTTGTTTGAGGAGAATGCGGATTAAAGAATTCACAGGCTGAGGAGATCTGTTTGAAAAGGGAGCAGATTAAAGCATTCGCGGACTGAAAGAGATCTGTTTGAAGAGAAAACAGATTAAAGCATTCGCAGGCTGAGGAGATCTGTCCGTAAAATGGAACAGAACAAACATCGTTGCCGGTTGCACAGAAGGTGTGGGCGGTGACCGGAAATGCGACTATCCATGAGGATAGCGGATATTCAGAAAGGTTGGTAATCAAATGAAAAACACAGTACAGACATGGAGACAGGCAAAACAGGACGGAGTCAAGATCGCAATGCTTACCGCATACGATTACTCCACGGCAAAGCTGGAGGATGAGGCAGGGATCAACGGTATTCTTGTTGGTGATTCCCTTGGCAATGTGATTCTCGGATATGAGGATACGCTTTCTGTGACAATGGAGGATATGATCCACCACGGCGCTGCCGTTTCCCGCGGAGCCCAAAACGCACTTGTCATGATCGACATGCCGTTTATGTCATATCAGACATCCGTTTACGATGCCGTAGTCAATGCGGGACGACTGATGAAGGAAGGACGCGGCAATGCAGTTAAGCTGGAGGGCGGCAAGGAAGTATGTCCGCAGATCAAGGCAATCGTGGATGCAGGTATTCCGGTATGCGCACATCTCGGACTGACACCGCAGCACGTCAATGCATTTGGCGGCAACAAGGTGCAGGGAAAGAGCCAGGAGGCAGCACAGAGTATTATCGAGGCGGCACTTGCCGTACAGGAGGCAGGAGCCTTTGCGGTTGTTCTGGAATGTATTCCGGCAAAGCTGGCGCAGATCATCACCGACAAGCTTGATATTCCAACGATCGGAATCGGTGCCGGTGCAGGCTGTGACGGACAGATTCTGGTATATCAGGATATGCTTGGAATGTTCTCCGATTATTCTCCAAAGTTTGTAAAGCGTTTTGCCGAGGTCGGAGAAGTTATGAAGAAGGGCTTCACCCAGTACATAAAGGAAGTACAGGAAAGCTCTTATCCGGCACAGGAGCATACATTTAAGATAGATGATGACGTATTGGACAAGCTTTATTAATACAAGGACAACGGGAAAGGAAGTATCATAAAATGAAAATCGTAAATACAGTAGCAGAAGTGAGAGCACAGGTTAAGGAGTGGAGAAAGCAGGGACTTACCGTAGGTCTTGTGCCAACCATGGGATATCTTCATGAAGGGCATAAGAGCCTGATCGACCGCGCAGTGGCAGACAATGACAGAGTGGTTGTCAGCGTTTTTGTTAATCCGATGCAGTTTGGACCAAGCGAGGATCTGGAAAGCTATCCGAGAGATATGGACAGAGATGCAGCACTCTGTGAGGATGCGGGGGCGAGTCTGATCTTTCATCCGGAGCCGTCCGAGATGTATCACGATGACTTCTCAAGCTTTGTGGATATGAGTACGCTGACCGGCGGTCTTTGTGGAAAGACAAGACCGATTCATTTCCGTGGCGTATGTACTGTTGTTTCCAAGCTGTTTAATATCGTAACACCGGACCGCGCTTATTTCGGACAGAAGGATGCGCAGCAGCTCGCCGTGATCCGTCATATGGTGTCTGATCTGAACTTCGGTATTGAGATCGTGGGCTGCCCGATCATCCGCGAGGAGGATGGACTTGCCAAAAGCTCCAGAAATACTTACTTAAGCCCGGAGGAGAGAAAGGCAGCACTTGTATTATCCCGTTCATTAAAGCTTGGCAAAAAGCTGATCGAGGATGGTGAGAAGGACGCCAAAAAGGTTATCGCAGCGATCCGCGGTGAGATCGAGAAAGAGCCACTTGCCAAAATCGATTATGTTGAGATCGTAGACTGGAATACACTTGAGCCGGTTGACAGCACCGAGGGAGAGATCCTGACAGCCATGGCAGTTTATATCGGTAAGACAAGACTGATCGACAACTTTATTAAATAATGAATGCGAGTTTTGCAATCCGCTCATTAGCTTATGCAGATAAAAGGAGAATCAAAATGCAGATTACAATGTTAAAGGGAAAGATCCATCGTGCCATCGTGCAGCAGGCAGAATTAAATTATGTGGGCAGCATTACCGTGGATCCGGAACTCATGGAGCAGGCAGGAATATTAGAATATGAGCTGGTTCAGATCGTCGATGTTGAGAACGGCAACCGCTTTGAGACATACACCATCGCCGGAGAGCCGGGAAGCGGCATGATCTGCCTCAATGGTGCGGCGGCAAGACAGGCGCAGGTGGGCGATCATGTGATCATCATGTGCTATTGTCAGATGACGCCGGAGGAGGCGAAGGATCACAAACCGAAGGTTGTATTTGTAGACGAGCAGAATCATATCAGCCGTGTCACCAGCTATGAGAAGCACGGACAGCTTTCCTAGGGGAAAGAAAAGTGGTACATTACAACAACTTCGAAAGGCTCAGAAAAGAGGGAAACAATGTTAAAAGGAAAGACGATCGTACTTGGTGTTACAGGAAGTATAGCAGCCTATAAAATAGCCAATCTTGCAAGCATGCTGGTCAAGCTGCATGCTGATGTGCAGGTACTGATGACGCAGAATGCTACGAATTTTATTCATCCGACGACATTTGAGACACTGACAAGCCACAAATGTCTGATCGATACATTTGACCGTAATTTTCAGTACAGTGTAGAGCATGTCGCGCTCGCAAAGCAGGCTGATGTTGTACTGATCGCACCGGCATCCGCCAATGTGATCGGTAAGCTTGCTAATGGTATTGCCGACGATATGCTGACGACCACGGTCATGGCGTGCCGCTGCAAAAAGATCATCTCTCCGGCTATGAATACAGCAATGTATGAGAATCCGATCGTGCAGGACAATCTTCAGAAGCTGAAGCACTATGGCATGGAGATCATTGAGCCCGCAGTCGGACTTCTTGCATGTCACGATGTGGGTGCGGGGAAGCTCCCATCGGAGGATGTCCTTCTTCAGTACATTTTGAAGGAAACCGCATGTGAGAAGACAATGAAAGGAAAACGTGTTTTGGTCACGGCGGGGCCGACCGTGGAAGCGATTGATCCGGTGCGCTATATCACCAATCATTCCACCGGCAAAATGGGATATGCCATTGCGCGTCAGGCGATGCTGCGCGGCGCAGAGGTGACTCTTGTAACCGGACCGGTCTCTATCGATCCGCCAATGTTTGTAAATGTTGTGCCTGTGACAAGTGCGGCAGATATGTTTGAAGCAGTGACAAGCCGTGCGGCAGAGCAGGATATTATCGTTAAAGCTGCAGCGGTGGCAGATTACACACCGGTGCAGGTGGCTTCCGAGAAGATCAAAAAGAAGGATGGCGACAATGCGATCGCATTGACCCGCACGAAGGATATTCTCGGCTGGCTCGGAGAAAATCGCAAGCCGGGACAGTTCCTTTGCGGCTTCTCCATGGAGACAGAAAACATGCTCGATAACTCCAGAGCGAAGCTTGCCAAAAAGAATGTCGATATGATCGTTGCCAATAACCTCAAGGTGCAGGGTGCCGGCTTCGGAGGCGATACCAATGTGGTCACACTGATCACGCCGGAGGATACCGTTGAGCTGCCGCTGCAGTCCAAGGAAGAGGTTGCCGGGCAGCTGTTAGACACGATCCTTGAGCGGATGCAGGCATAGAATGAACTACAATTTTATAATAATATATACCAAAAGCCTCGACATAGAAGATATAACCCCTCTTTACCGGACAACCGGCAAGGAGAGGATATATCCAAATAGTGCGAGGCTTTTATAATACAAATTAATTATTTAGTTGTGAAATGGATTGAATTCTACAAAAGTACCAGTGCGCTTAAACTCCAAACTAATAGGTCACTTCTACGAGAAATAACCCTTGTGCCGGTGCGGTAAACCCTGCTTCCCGGCGGTCCAGTGCCTGAAGAATGCGGGAAATGTCATCGGCAGAGCGCTTTCCGCTTCCGATCTCCAACAGCGTCCCAACCAGAATGCGAACCATATGATACAGAAATCCATTGCCGTAGAAATCCATGGCGATTCGGTCGTCCTGCAAAACGATCCGGATATCGTGGATGCTTCGGACAGTGGATTTTTTCATGTGCCGGTTATCACAAAAACTCTTAAAATCATGTTCGCCGATCAGAGCATTTGCGGCCCACTGCATCGCTTCAATATCATATGAAACGCGCGCCTCCTGCTCAGCCGGGATCCGTGCGGCGTACCGCCTTGTAAATACATCGGGAACGGCAGCATTATCGATCACATATCGGTAATGCTTTTCTTTTGCATTTAATCTTGCATGAAAGCGTGCCGGAGCTTCACTGACCGAGAGGACGCGGACGTCCATTGGAAGAGCATTATTAAAATAATCCCGGATCAGGTCGGTGACAGTTTCCTCTGATCGCAGAAACTTCGGCGGCAGTGCGGACTCCTCACAGCGGAAATTTGCCACCTGTCCCAAAGCATGGACACCGGCATCAGTCCGCCCGGAGCCGTTGACATCTGTCGGGACGCCGGTCAGCTTTGATGC
Organism: Jutongia sp.; assembly: GCF_057878315.1. Lineage (NCBI taxonomy): Bacteria > Bacillati > Bacillota > Clostridia > Lachnospirales > Lachnospiraceae > Jutongia > Jutongia sp. The sequence goes on from NZ_DBLXSO010000007.1 coordinate 54,092, forward strand.
GATCGTCTCCAGCTTTGCCTGAATCGTATTGTCTGTATTGCCCTGTTTCTGCCAGCCGCTGTAGCGCGTGCCGTCATACTGCAGGATGAGTTTATAATTTTTCATGGTGGTGTCCTTTTCTGTGTTTATATCACTATATGACAAGAAGTTTTACGATGTTGTTGCTGAGGTCAAAAGTTCGTTTACTCCTTATATCATTTATCAATTGTGTGTGTTTTATTGTAACAGAATATCATTGGAGGCTCAAGGAAGGAGTTGACATATTATAAATGAAGTGATAAAGTAAAGATATTTTTAATAATATTATAACTAAAGTATGTAAATGATATAATTTGAAAAGGTGATACTATGAAAAAGGAAGAATTTTTAAGGAAAAAATGAGTTAAAAGAAAAACTAAGAGATACATATATTATAGTGGATGAAGGAATTTTTTATTTGGTATCTAATAATGTAAATTCTATTTTTGAAGAAAATACATATTCATTTGTTTGCAGTGGTTATTCTAAAATGATGTATGATGAAAATGGAGATAATATTATATATAAAAATGATACCGGTGTGAAAGTGATTTCTAAGAAAGATTATTTTGCGAAGCTCAATAAAATCATTAAGCAATAAATTGCGATTGCAATTGAAAAATGGTTATTGGAAATGAAGATGGCTGATTTATAACGAGGTGG
>NZ_DBLXSO010000007.1:54782-77491 GCF_057878315.1 Jutongia sp.
GGAATTTATGAAAAATATAAAGAAAAGGAAAATACTGATTATCGTCATAGTACTTGTGATGGTTTCTCTTTGCTTTATACTTTTTTTGCAGTATAGTATAAGCAAGTCTATTTTGGGAGAAACAAAAGTAAAGTATATAGTAGATATCAATAAGGTGCAGGAGGTGCAGCTGGCACAGCAAGATTTTACTGCAGAAAAAATGCTGTCTAAAAGAGATAAGCTTCGATTATTTCAGATTTTGTGCAGTACCAGAAAATATAATAAAAAGAAAGATAAAAGTTATTTGCTGGACGGTTATTTTTTGTTTTCTCCTAAAATTCATTTGAGTTATGGCAAGGATTATAATTGGTACAAGGGTGGCATTATATATTGGGAATACAAGACAGGTATTATGTATTATTTCAGCATGGATGAAAGGAAAGTAAAGGGAGAAAAATATTATCTGGAAGAAGATAAAGCAGCGAAATTAAAGGAATTATTTGAAAAATATATTAATTTACAAGGAGTAGAGCGTCAGTAGAGAGAGTCTCAAAAATATATTTTTGAGAGATAGTGAATTTAATTAATGCATGAAGACTTTCCATGATGGTAGCAGGAAGTCTGCCCAGAATCTTTTTTATATCCCGAAGAGTAAAAAGTCATTTTGCCTCGGAAAATAAATTGATTCTGAGCATACCTCGCATCCAAAATTTGTCATGCAATTTCAGTTGAAGATTTTTCTCATCAGGTGTAAAATAAAGCTATCAAATTGAGTGACAAATCGGCAGTGTTGGTATAAATTGCCAGACAGATAAGGGGGCTGCCGGGGGAGTCGTTTGTGTCGGGGCGTTGCAGACGGCTTCTGCCAAAGTATGCGATTACTTTGCTTTGTCGCATTACGCTTCGGAATGGAGGTTTATCATGGCTAGGTTTACATTACCAAGAGATTTGTATCACGGTAAGGGAGCACTGGAGGCACTCAAGGATTTTGAGGGTAAGAAAGCGATCGTCTGTGTAGGCGGTGGTTCCATGAAGAGAAACGGCTTCCTGGACAAAGCAATCGGATATCTGAAAGAGGCTGGAATGGAAGTGGATCTGATCGAGGGCATTGAGCCGGATCCGTCTGTGGACACGGTTATGAAGGGTGCAGCAAAGATGCAGGAGTTTCAGCCGGACTGGATCGTTGCGATGGGTGGCGGTTCGCCGATTGATGCAGCGAAAGCGATGTGGATCAAATATGAGTATCCGGACGTGACCTTTGAGGATATGTGCAAGGTATTTGGTCTGCCGAAGCTTCGTACCAAAGCAAAGTTCTGTGCGATTTCATCTACCTCAGGCACGGCTACCGAGGTGACTGCATTTTCAATCATTACCGATTATGAGAAGGGGATCAAGTACCCGATCGCCGATTTTGAGATTACGCCGGATGTAGCGATCGTTGATCCTGAGCTGGCAGAGACGATGCCGAAGAAGCTGGTTGCTCATACCGGAATGGATGCGATGACGCATGCGATTGAGGCGTATGTTTCCACAGCCAATTGTGACTATACCGATCCGCTTGCGCTGCATGCGATCAAGATGATTCAGAGAGATCTGGTCGGTTCGTACGAGGGCGATATGGAGAAGAGAGACAATATGCACAATGCACAGTGCCTTGCCGGCATGGCATTTTCCAATGCACTTCTTGGTATTGTTCATTCAATGGCGCATAAGACAGGAGCTGCATTTGCCGATTACGGTGCACATATTATCCACGGCGCCGCCAATGCGATGTATCTGCCAAAGGTAATTGCATTTAATGCGAAGGATCCGGTTGCAAAGGAGCGTTATGGAGAGATTGCAGACTTCATGAAGCTGGGTGGCAGCACGGATGATGAGAAGATTTCGCTTCTGATCGATTATCTGCGCGGCATGAATGATGCACTCAATATTCCACATTGTATTAAGAACTACGGAGCGGACAGCTATCCGACTGAGGAAGGCTTCGTGCCGGAGGATGTGTTCTTAGAGCGTCTGCCGGAGATCGCCGCCAATGCGATACTGGATGCATGTACCGGTTCCAATCCGCGTCAGCCGTCTCAGGAAGAGATGGAGAAGCTGTTGAAATGCTGCTACTATGACACTGAGGTTGACTTCTAATGAGAAATCTTCTCAATAAATATAAATGAGAAAAATGAGTTAGTAAGGTTTTCCTCTTGTAAAAAATGAAAAATTGTATTAGAATGTGGGTATACCAAGAAAAGGAGGATTTTTAAAATGGCATATGTTATTGGAGATGATTGTGTAAGTTGTGGCGCTTGTGCAGGCGGATGTCCTGTAGGAGCTATTGCAGAAGGTGCTGAGCACTATGAGATCGATGCTGATTCCTGCATCAGCTGTGGTGCTTGTGCTGGTACATGTCCTTCTGGAGCTATTTCAGAGGAGTAATTTACTACACATGAATTACCGGACTGTCCTCGATGGCTTCACCGTGGACAGTCTTTTCCTTTTCAAAGCAATGAGAAATGTCAAATTATTACACAGCTTCCGACAGGGGCTGTTCGATTAATGGAGGATTCAAATGGACGCAAGAGTAAATAAAGATATGATTATCAGTGATATGCTTCAGATCGATCCGGGTATTGCCGCAGTATTGATGGCTTCCGGTATGCATTGTGTAGGCTGTCCTGCATCTCAGGGAGAGAGCCTTGAGGAGGCCGCTATGGTTCATGGTCTCAATGCAGATGAACTGATCGAGAATGTAAACGGATATCTGGCTAAGAAATAATCCGTCAGACCGACACGAATAGAAACGCTTCCCCGGCTGCACCCGGGGAAGCGTTTTTTCGTATCGGGAACACAGGATCAGATACTTGCCAGAACCTGAAGCGCATGTTCCTCGATCAATGGCTCGTAATGTTCCTCGTAGTAGGAGTGGCTGGCGTACATGTTGTGAACCGGACGTCCATACTCACTCATAATATTGCAGATTTTGTTAAACTCCTCCGGGCTGTGCTCGGATTTGTGGGCGATCAGATAGTACAGTCCGGACTTCTCGTCCTTGTATACGGTATTGGAACCGTGGTAGGTATAGATGAGATACTCTGCCAGACTTGTGAGATCGGAAAGGTTCCGGAAAGAGAAGATTTTGATCACATCGTGACTTGCGGTGTAGTCTTTGGTCTTTGGACGGTGTTCCATACCAAGTGCTTCTGAAAGAGAGATGAAATCGCCATCGGAGCTGCTCCCGGAAGGATTCTGTGGGAGTGCGGAGACTGCATCTGCTGCCGGCTCCGGTTCCATGAGAATATCGCTGTCAAACAGATCAAGTCCGGACATATCATCATCGAGCGTGAACATATTATCGTCGTCATCACCGTTTTCAAAATCGGAATCATCATCGGTAAAATGAGAGAAACGGGTATCCAGCTCATCCGGGTCATCAACCTTCGTAATGACAAGCACCAGACTGTCCGGATACATCGGGATCGCTTCCACCATAAGAGGGATGTCCTCTGCCTCAAAGCCAAACTCGTAGGATGCCTGCTGCATCATGTCGCGAAAAAGAGCCTTTGCCTTTTCACTTCCATAGGCAAGCTCGCTGATACGAAGTTCGCGGTCGCTTAAATCCTTCTGGTTCAAAGTGCATCGAATCTGATGATCATTGATTTTTTCGATACGCATAGGCTCACTTCCTTTCTATCTTAAATATGCATAATCACAGTAAAATGTCTGTTCCTTTGGTTAGTCTGATTATAGAATATTCTTACGCATAAGTCAATTTTCGAGAGCTTACCGATTACAAAGAAGATCGTTTTGCGCTCCCTATTATTTTTTGTGAATTTTCACCAGGAAATACTGCCATTATTTTGTCTCTTTTCTATTATCTGTAATTTCAGTTCTAAAAATGATTAAAAACTGATTTTATGAACCTGCATTTTGTGAAAACAGCACAGAAAACGGAGCGCTTTTTCGGCGCGAAACGCCCATTTTATGGGTTGTCACGAGTGATTCGTGTGTCGTATAATCAGTGCAGGAGAAAACAAACCTGGAAATTTAAGAAAGGAGGTTTTTGGTAAAAGTCAGACAACAGATTCACTTATCCGGCGTATTCAGGGAGGAATTTCTCCGGTTGGCAGTGGTATTTCAGGAGGATGACATTGAAACGTATCACAGTATGTACTTCCGTGTCGTCCGTATAATAGGAGGGTGTGTCATTGAATAACACAGGTGATTTGAAAGAACAGATGTATTCGTGGATCCTGGCAGAGATGGAACAGGCAGAGGCGGCAGGCATGAGTGTTTCCGTGGATGGGGAACCCTACACGCTGGCAGAGACAGACAGGCTCTATCAGGTGATGGAGGATGCCTACTATATGAAAAGCTATGTCGGTGACCAGAAGGGACGGATCACGGAGATTGATTTTGAACACTTGAATCAGGTCTGACAACTGTGGCAGATTAAATGCAGTATATGTCATGTTATGTGCGGATAGAAACCTTATAATCAAAACGTAATAATGAGTGTGCTTTCTGATGAACCGCCGGCCCGGGCAGCAGAACAGCACACTTATTGTAATATTCCGGGGCGGATGGACACAGGATTGATTGTCAAAAGGAAAAGTGATATAATTTTGTTTAAGTATTTGAACTTGGAATTTTTACATTTTGAATAGAAGAGAGGTACGGAGCCATGGAAAAACGACAAAAGAAATTGATCATTCCCTTTATAGCACTTCTGGTTCTCGCAATCCTTATTACCGGTATTGCGCTGCTCGTGAAAAAGTATATGCCGAGCAGTAAGGAGATGTCCTTAGATGATTATTTTAAGGTATCAAAGGGGGAGATGCAGGTGATCCTGCAGGATCAGATTTATGATACGAAGGCACTTTATGATAACGGTGAGATCTATGTGGATTTCGGACTGGTACATGATTCGCTTAATTCGAGATTTTACTGGGATGCGAAGGAGAACCAGCTTTTGTATACCACATCGACTGCAGTGATATCTGCGGCGGTGGACAGCAGCGATTATTATACGAATAAGAGTAAGTCTTCCATGGATTATCCGATTGTTAAGGTCAGCGGAGATAATGCCTATGTTGCGTTGGATTATGTGAAGCAGTATACGGCTCTGGATTATAAGAAGTACAAGAACCCGGACAGGGTTGTGATTACATACCGTTATAACGAGAAGGCGGATTTTGCCAAAGCGAAGAAGAAAGCGAAGCTGCGTTATCGTGCAAGCATCAAGAGTGATATTCTTGTGAATCTGAATGAGGGTGATGAGGTAAGTGTTCTGGAGCAGGGCAGTGAATCCACCTCCGGGGATAGCAGTGCGGCATCTTTTGATAAGGTAATGTCAGCAGACGGCGTTGTGGGTTATGTACGTAAGAAGGATATCGGTAAGCTGTATCAGTCCGAGTATACGACTGATTTTAAGGAAGAACAGTATTCCCATATCTTAAAGGACGGCAAGGTGAATCTGGTATGGCATCAGGTGACAACGAGTGCAGCCAATGATAATGTGCTCAATCTGCTCAATGCAACGAAGGGCGTTAATGTCGTTGCTCCGACATGGTTTACGGTTTCCGGCAATCATGGAGAGATCACCTCACTTGCCAGTGATACGTATGTGGCGAGAGCCAGAAGCCTTGGTGTAGAGGTGTGGGGCGTATGCAATGATTTCAGTAATGACAGTAAGATCGGCAAGGTGCTCGGAAGCACCACAACGAGACAGAAGCTGGAGAAGAACCTGATTGCAGAGGCAATCAAGTATAGTCTGGATGGTATCAATATTGATTTTGAACATGTCAGAAAGGCAAATGGCGATGATTTCATCCAGTTTATCCGTGAATTGGGTATTATGTGCCGTAACAATGGTGTGGTTCTTTCGGTTGATAACTATCCACCGACATCCTACTCCATGTACTACAACCGCAAGGAACAGGCAGCGGTGGCAGATTATGTGATCACGATGGCGTATGATGAGCATTATGCCGGTTCCGAGGAGGCAGGTCCGGTATCTTCCCTGAATTATGTGAAGGATTCCACCGTCAATACACTGAAGGAAGTGCCGGCGGAACAGACGATCATTGCACTGCCATTTTACAGCCGTCTCTGGAAGGAGACAACGAAGGATGGCAAGGTGAAGCTGACCTCCGAGGCATACGGTATGCGTTCCGCAAAGGAGAATATGACCGATGCGGGAGCTGCCTTTGCATGGGATGACAGCACAGGAACCAACTATGCAGAATACACCAGGGATGGTGTTGTCTATAAAATGTGGCTTGAGGATCAGAAGTCTCTCGAGGAGAAGATGAAGACAGTATCAGACAGCAAGACTGCAGGGTATGCATTCTGGAAGCTTGGTCTGGAGGATTCTTCCGTATGGGATATGATCATTAAATACATGTAGTTTTCGTATATTATTCTATCTGTTTTGGAATATTCATAATATGAAACAAAAGGATATACCGGAGCAGGTGAATGAAAAAGAATAGTATCAACAGAGTGATTGGATTTGTGATCGTAGGTCTGGTTTTGCTTGCGGCAGTGATCGAAACAGGAAGATCCGTATATACATGGTCACAGCAGGCAGCGAAGCAGCCGCGTTATACGATCGTGATCGATCCGGGACATGGAGGCAATGATCCGGGCAAGATCGGGATCAATGATGTGCCGGAGAAGGATGTGAATCTGGCAATCTCTCTGGAGTTAAAGGAGATTCTGGAGCAGAATGACTGCAGGGTTGTCATGACGAGACAGAAGGATGAAGCACTTTATCAGGCAGGTGATACGAACAAGAAGGTGGCAGATTTGCGTGCAAGGTGTCAGATGATCAACGACAGCGGAGCAGATGCGGTGATCAGTATTCATCAGAACAGCTTTACGGCAGAAAGCTCCCGGGGAGCGCAGGTGTTTTACCGGGCGTCTTCGCAGGAGGGCAAGAAGCTGGCAGATATACTGCAGACACAGCTTGTGTCAGGACTGGATCCGGACAACCGGCGTGTGGCAAAGGCAAACAGCGATTATTTTATGCTGAAAAACACAACAGCGACTATGGTTATAGTAGAATGTGGATTTCTTTCCAATTCCAAAGAGGCAGAGCTTCTGACGCAGGCATCCTACCAGCGCAGGGTTGCGTGGGCCGTGGCACTTGGTGTTTTACAATATGTGAGCGGAGGACTGAGTTAGATGAAAACGATAATGCAAACGATAAACCCGGAGAGCTTCCGGGATGAGGAGCTGGAGGAGGCGTGCCGGATCTTGCAGAAGGGAGGATTAGTTGCATTTCCGACAGAGACCGTGTATGGCCTGGGAGGTGATGCAATGCATCCGGAGGCATCTGCTAAGATCTATGCGGCAAAGGGACGTCCGTCTGACAATCCACTGATCGTGCACATTGCTGATATGGATGCGCTGGAGGATATCGCACAGTCAGTGCCGGAGGCGGCAGTGAAGCTTGCCGATCATTTCTGGCCGGGACCGCTGACGATGATCTTTCCGAAGAAGGAGGCTGTGCCGAAGTCTACGACCGGTGGTCTGGAGACAGTTGCGGTCCGGATGCCGAGTCACCCGGTAGCACGGGCACTGATCCGTGAGTCAGGGGTGTATATTGCGGCTCCGAGTGCCAATACGTCCGGACGTCCAAGTCCGACAAAGGCAGAGCATGTGAAGGAGGATCTGGATGGAAGGATTGATATGATCCTGGATGGCGGTGCGGTAGGCATTGGTTTGGAATCAACGATCGTTGATCTGAGTACGGGAGTTCCGACCATTCTGAGACCGGGTTATATTACCGGAGAGATGTTAGAGGATGTGCTGGGAGAGGTTCAGGTGGATCCGGCGATCCTGTCACAGAAGATGAATCCGAATATCGTGGCGAAGGCACCGGGCATGAAGTATCGTCACTACGCACCGAAGGGACAGATGACGATCATAGAGGGAGACACCGGTAAAGTGGTCGATGAGATCAATCGTCTTGTGAAGGAGAAGACAGACGAGGGATGCTCTGTAGCGGTGATCGCGACAGAGGAGACAAAGGATGCGTATGCATGTGCCAATGTGAGGAGTGTCGGATCGCGCGCAACAGAGGGGTCGATAGCAGCGGGATTGTATGATATACTAAGAGAGATGGATCACATTGGAGCGGAGTATATTTATGCGGAGAGCTTTGAGAAAGATACCTTGGGGAAGGCGATTATGAACCGGATGCTGAAAGCAGCAGCGTATCATGTCATCAAAGTATAAATAACAGAGAGGGGTACGGTTTATTGAAGAATTATTCGAAGATTATATTTGTATGTACGGCAAATACTTACCTGAGCCCTGTGGCAGAAGCAATGTACCGTCAGTTCACAGAGAAGGAGAGAGAACATCAGCGAGAGCTGGGACAGCCGGTATTTTCGTTTCCGCCGTGCTGCTCAAGGGGATTGGTTGTTCTGTTTTCAGAGCCGATCAGTCCAAAGGTAAATGTGTCTTTAAGCCAGCATGATCTGAAGCCCTGCTCGCATGAAAATTCTGTGCCGTTAGAACAGTTTGATATTACACCGGATGCATTGGTACTCACGATGACATTCAGTGAAAAGGTTGCTTATCTGGAGAAGTATGAGGGCGGCGAGGTTTATACACTGGGTGAATATGTCGGCGTGGATACGGATATTGTGGATCCGTATGGTGGTGAGGATGAGCAGTACGATCTGTGTTATCACGAGATCGGACGGCGTATCCGCAAGGTAATACAGATATTAATGGAAAATGAAAAAGACGAAGGAGGACAAGCAGAATGATTGCATTGGGAAGTGATCACGGTGGATATGGATTGAAGCAGGAGATCATCAGGTATCTGGAGGAGAAGGGGATCGAGTACAAGGATTACGGCTGCTACGATGAAAGACCATGTGATTATCCGGTCTATGGCAAGAAGGCAGCGCAGGCTGTTGCATCAGGGGAGTGCGAGAAGGGTATCCTGATCTGTGGGACAGGCATTGGCATTTCGATTGCTGCCAATAAGGTAAAGGGAATACGTGCTGCGCTGTGTCATGATGTGTTCAGCGCAAAGGCAACGAGGGAACATAATGATGCGAATATGCTTGCCATGGGAGCCCGAGTGGTAGGTCCGGGACTGGCACTGATGATCGTGGATACATTCTTGAATACGGAGTTTTCGCATGCAGAGCGTCATCAGAACCGTATTGACCAGCTTGAGGACTAGAGGAGCGTAATGATGGAAACCGAATTGCAAGATACTCTTGACACTCGTCATATCAAGTATTAAAATTGGTTTCAATGAATCAATCGTATACATGCATGGAATGTATACAGAATGGAGGAATAGTTATGGCAAAGAAAGATATCGATTGGCATAATCTGGGATTTGGTTATGTTAAAACGGACAAAAGATATGTGTCCAATTTCAAGGATGGCGCATGGGATGATGGCGCATTGATCAGCGATGACACAATTACGATCAGTGAGTGTGCCGGAGTTCTTCAGTATGCACAGACTGTATTTGAGGGTCTGAAGGCATATACAACAGAGGATGGTCACGTGGTGTGCTTCCGTCCGGATCTGAATGCAGAGCGTCTTGAGCAGTCAGCACAGAGATTGGAAATGCCGGCATTCCCAAAGGATCGTTTTGTTGATGCAATCGTACAGACAGTAAAGGCAAATATTGATTATGTACCACCTTATGGTTCAGGTGCAACTCTTTACATACGTCCATATATGTTTGGAACAAACGCTGTTATCGGTGTAAAGCCGGCTGATGAATATCAGTTCCGTGTATTTACTACGCCGGTAGGACCTTACTTCAAGGGCGGCGCTAAGCCGATCACAGTTCGTATTTCTGATTTTGATCGTGCGGCTCCTCATGGAACAGGTCATATCAAGGCTGGTCTTAACTACGCAATGAGTCTTCATGCAATTGTAGATGCTCATAAACAGGGCTTTGCAGAGAATATATATCTGGATTCTGCTACCCGTACTAAGATCGAGGAGACAGGTGGAGCTAACATTCTGTTCGTCACAAAGGACAACAAGGTTGTTACACCAAAGTCTAACAGTATCCTTCCATCTATCACCCGCCGTTCTCTTATGGTTGTTGCCAAAGAGTATCTTGGTCTTGAGGTTGAGGAGAGAGAAGTATACCTCGATGAGGTTAAGGACTTTGCAGAGTGTGGTCTTTGCGGCACCGCTGCTGTTATTTCACCGGTTGGCAAGATCAATGATCATGGTAAGGAGATCTGTTTCCCAAGTGGTATGGAGGAGATGGGACCTGTTACCAAGAAGCTGTATGAGACACTGACCGGTATTCAGATGGGTCGTCTGGAAGCTCCGGAGGGATGGATCAAGGTTATCGAGTAATTCATCACACGAATAAAGACAATAATAACACCCGGAAGAGATTCTTTAGAATCGCTCTTCCGGGTGTTTTTGCCTTTTCAATACAGGAAAATACGCGTAATGTAGTGTGACGCCTCCGAGAATTGTGAAGCAATTTTCGGAGGGAAAAACGCTGGTTGAGGTGTCTCTTTTTACAGTCCGTCTACCTGCTTGGCGAGGAGCAGCCGGTCTCCGGGGTGAACCTCCTCGGAGGTCAGTCCGTTCAGAGCCATGATGCTTTCCGTGGAGGTCTGATATTCCTTGGCGATATCCCAGAGGCTGACGTTATCGCTGACGATGAAGCCGACAATGCCGGGCATTTTCTGAAGCCGTTCCAGATCCTGAGGGGCTTCCGTGATCTCGCATACTACCTGACATTCGGCCGGGGTAAATACGATGGCGCCGATACTTAAAACAGCTTTTGCTTCAATTTCCGCAGCATCCAGCATGATCACACTGATCTGGTTGATATCGGTCTGGAGCAGATAGTGATCCTTCGGGGATATTCCCTTGATCTCCATAAAATGCTGGAATGGAATGGCGGCGCGGAGACTGCCGAGAGGACGGTCATCGTTTTCGGTGACATAAAGAATATCCAGCTCGACAACGCCCTCCAGAGCAATGCCGTTCTCCTGGATTTCCTGTTCATCGATCTGAACTCTGCCTGAAGCAGTACAGATCTGCAGGATCTTATCCTGATTTTCATCTGCCTTGATCTGTTCGGAAACCCGGATCACATTCTGGGTTTTTAGAAGCAGCCGTTCAAAGTGGACCGGCTGACGCGAAAGTGTCAGCTCGCAGGCGGTGGAGTAGGCATCGGACAAAATAGAAAGCTCGACATCTTCATAGAATTTCATGGTAATATTAACGGGCAGCTCCAGCTCCAGAATACGCTGTTCTCCGTCCTCATCCGGTTTTGCCTCCATTGTGCCGCACTGCGGCTGGAAGCTGATGTCCGGGATCATCTGCTCATTGCAGCCGGAGCAGGAAACCAAGCTGTCGATGGAGCATTCTGTTTCCAGATATTCCATGCGGCGCTCTTCATCGACCGGCACATAAAGAACGAAAACATGCAGATCGCCGGTGATGCGCACGCTGTCCTCGAGAAGTCTCGTCTGTAGATTTTGAGGCGTCATTTCATAGTACAGAATGGTATCAATATTTGGCTTTCCCTTTGGGAGGTTAATCTCATCCTTGATCCGGAATACATCGCGTGTGCGCGGTGTCGATCTTGTGTAGACGATCGTATCGAACTGCTTGTGCAGACCGTCTGGGGAAAGCGACTCCATACCGGTCCGGACTGTCTCGTCGGAAAGGATATCGATGCCTGCAGGATCGCTTGCTTCCTCCTCACACCGGCAGTGGAAACCGGCAATTGCGCGGACGCTGATCTTGCGGGAATGGATCAGCTGGATCTGGCAATCCTCGAGATCATAGCTGCAAAATACATCGTCTGTTTCCGTAAGACCATCGAGATTGACGGTTTCCTCGAAGGGAATCTGTCCTTTCATATTATGTACCGGGCGGATGTCATCGTGGCTGGCATAAAGCAGCTCAAATTGCAGACTGCCCCTTAGAACACATTTGTTTAGTTCGCATTTTATTTCTGTGAGATCCAGACAACCGTTCTGTTTTATGATAAGATCAATGTCCGGCTTGGTGTCGGGTACGTTGACGTCATCCTCCAGTGTGGTCTGGATACTTCCATGACATTTGATTTGATTGGTGATCATTGTTTCTGATGAAAGTTTCATGGGAATTCCTCCATATATCTGATTTGTTGTCCCGTATGATTCAATATATGAAAGAAAACTTCAGGATATTCAAAAAAATCGGTAAAAAGATTGGACAGATATAGCTATCTGCTTTATAATTAAAGTATATTTTTGTACGAAATTTTTAAGGAAACAAGGAGGTTTATTATGGCTGGAAAGAAAGGAAAAAGCAGGAAAAGCAGCAGCAGACTTCGTTTGAAGATCATGCTGGTAGCTCTGCTTCCTATGATATTGATGGCAGTTATCGTAGGAGTTGTGGCAGCAAGAAATATGTCAGAGGGAATGCGTCAGGAAATGTTGTATGCCCTGAAGGCAGAGGCGCATTCGCTGGAGCAGGTGTATAATGCTGTCAACAGCGATACATATTCCGTCAGCGGCAACAAGCTGATGAAGGGAAGCTTTAACATTACGGATGAGACGGACTTTATTGATTCCTTTGTAGAGGGAAGCGGTATGGATGTGACTGTATTTTATGGGGACACCCGTATGGCGACCACACTGAAGGATGATTCCGGCAAACGTATCGTGGGAACACAGGCGGATGCGGATATTGCCAAGGCGGTGCTTGCAGGTGAGACGGTTGAGAAGGAAAATATCACGATTGACGGGAAGAAATATTGTGTATGCTATTCACCGCTCAGGGAATCTTCCGACAAGATCGTTGGTATGGTGTTTGCCGGAAAGCCGGTAGCCGCTGTACAGGCTCTGATCACAAAGCGTACTACGGCGATTGTGGTTGTTGAAGTTGTCTTGATACTGATCGCCATGGTCATTATTTTCTTCTTGACAAGGGGGATCAAGATAGGCTTACAGGCAGCAGAAAAGGCTGTTGAGGGATTGTCTAACGGAGATCTGACCGTGGCAATTGAGTCAAAGGCGATGCGCAGAAACGACGAGCTTGGTGATATGGCAAAGGGAGTTGCAGTTTTGCTGAACCAGCTTCTTGAGGTTGTCAATCATATCCGGACTTCTTCAGAGATGCTTCTTAAGTCGGGAACGGATCTGAGTAACATGGCATCGCAGACAAACTCTACCGCTGAGGATATCAGCAAAGCCATCGAGGATATTTCACAGGGAGCTGTTTCTCAGGCGGACGAGATTGAGCGTGCATCCAGTGAGGTTGAGACGATGGGACAGCTGATCAGCCACATTGTAGATAATGTTGCAGAGTTAGATAAGGGAACACAGGAGATCAAGAACTCCAGTGACCGTTCGATTGATATTATTGAGGATCTGACGGCATCCAACGATAAGAGCATGGAAGCTGTTAAGCATATTGCCCGTCAGGTCAATGCAACCAATGAATCTGCCATGAAGATCCGTGCGGCAGTTGATCTGATCACCTCGATTGCGGAGGAGACAAACCTTCTTTCCCTCAACGCATCGATCGAGGCAGCGCGTGCCGGTGAGCAGGGACGTGGATTTGCGGTAGTAGCCGGACAGATTCAGAAGCTTGCTGAGCAGAGTAACGAATCTGCCGGAAGCATTGCGGATATTATCGGAGAGCTTTTGAAGGATTCAGAGAATTCTGTCCATATCATGGAAGAGGTTCAGGAGATTATGAACGAGCAGCAGGAGAAGCTGCAGGCAACAAGACGCCAGTTTATGGAGGTTGGCGATGGTATCGGAGGTGCCGCTCAGGCAGCAGGTATGATCCGTCAGCAGACAGAACACTGCAATACCGCCCGTGCAAACGTGGCAGACGTGATCTCCAATCTGTCTGCAATCTCTGAAGAGAATGCAGCATCCACAGAGGAGACCACAGCTTCTATGCAGGAGATGAATGCAACGATCAATATTCTGGCAGAGTCTGCACAGCAGCTGCAGGATATGGCGAAGTCTCTGGAAGAGAATATTTCCTTCTTCCATATGGAGAGGGATCGTATCAAAGACAGCATTCATGAGGCGATCGAGGCGTAATTCTTCAACGGACGCATGTGCGAGGTGAACAAAGAGGTAGAATTCAGAGGCACAGATCCGTGTGCCGGTCATAAACGATAACAGGAAAGAAAGGGACGAGAAATGCTTACATATTCAGATGAGATTACGGTGGAGGAGTACAATGATCTTCGACGCTCCGTCAATTGGATCACCGTAAAAGACAAGAGAGCACAGAAGGCATTGACCAATTCTTTCTATAAACTGATTGCAAGAAAGGACGGGAAGCCGGTTGGCATGGCGAGAATCGTCAGTGACGGAGGCTACACCTATTTCATTACCGATGTGATCGTCCGCCCGGAGTGCCAGGGAGAGCATATCGGCACGCAGCTTATTGATAAGCTTCTGGAGTACATCAAGAGGGATGTTATGGATGATGAGACGGTTATGGTCAGCCTGATGGCGGCATACGAGAGGGAAAGCTTTTATGAGCGCTTTGGATTCCACACACGCCCGTTTGGCAATCATGGTCCGGGAATGTCCATGTGGGTGTCCAGAATCGCAGACGGAAGCATCATCACGTCATAAGATGACACCTGCGAATTTATGAGATCATAAAACGGAAGTATCAGCCGGTTAGCCGGTTCGATACTTCCGTTTTTATTGCAATTACATATTAAAATATTTCATGAAAATATCTGTACGAAAAATGGGATACAGATAATTACACAAATTTATTCGCGGCGGCATCATAGCTGTAATCTATCGCCTTTAATTTTGCACAGATCGCTTCCTGATCCAGATCCAGAGACTTGCATAAATCCTCCAGATTCGGATAGAAGTCGCGAAGCTGTGTGTTCAGATAACTCACTAACATGATTGGATCATTTGGAATATTCATTATTTCTTACCCTTTCCCGCAGATACATTGATTAATTCAACAATCTTTTCGATGGAATTGTTGAGCTGGCTGCGCTGCATTGCCTTGATGAAACGCTCCTTCTCATCAAATGCTGTATTGACTGCATTAAGAAGCTTTTCGTTCGTCAGCTCTTCCTCCTGAATGACAATGCTGTAGCCCTGCTTCTCAAAGGAGGCAGCATTTAAGATCTGGTCACCGCGGCTTGCCTGAGCGGATAATGGGATCAGGATATTTGGCTTGCGCAGGGCAAGAATCTCGCAGATTGCATTGGCACCGGCGCGGGAGATCATAATATCGGCAGCAGCCATCAGGTCACGAAGCTCCTCCTTTATGTACTCAAACTGTACATAGCCCTTAGTTCCGTTTAAGGATTCGTCCATCTTGCCCTTGCCGCACAGATGAATGATCTGGAAACGTTCCAGAAGCTGTGGGAGGATTGCACGGACTGCCTCGTTGACGCGGACAGCACCGAGACTTCCGCCAATGATCAGAATAACAGGCTTGTCATCGGTAAAGCCGCAGAAGCTAAGTCCCTTCTCGCGGCTGCCCCGGAACAGCTCCTGACGGATCGGTGAGCCGGTGAGAACGCCCTTGTGCTCCGGAAGATGCTTTAATGTCTCCGGAAAGTTGGTGCAGACTCTGTCCGCACATGGAATACAGATCTTATTGGCAAGACCCGGTGTCATGTCAGACTCATGGATCACGCATGGAATGTGGCGCGTCTTCGCAGCGACAACAACCGGAACGGAAACAAAACCACCTTTGGAAAATACGACATCCGGACGGATCACCTTTAACAGATGGCGCGCCTGACCGTAACCGCGGATCACCTTAAATGGATCACTTAAATTCTTAGGATCGATATAACGGCGCAGCTTACCACTGGAAATGCCGTAGTAAGGAATGCCAAGCTCCGGGATCAGACGGCTTTCAATGCCTTCATAGGAACCGATATAATGAACCTCGTAGCCCTGTTTCTTAAGCTCCGGGATCAAAGCAATATTCGGTGTGACATGACCGGCAGTGCCTCCGCCGGTGAGAACTATTTTCTTCATTTTATAACCAATCCTTTCTTCTAAAGAATATGAAAATTAGACATAATAAACCTTCTATCATTATATTAGCATTCCTGTATTTTATCAACTCTAACTTCGTTCACACATAAAACACGCTTTTTACACGTTTTCTACATGAAGTTTCTGTATGCTGGTAACATGTTTTAGGATCTGCACAGAAAGGCATGGTGAGTATTTATGAAAAAGAAACGAGGAAAAAAGTTTAAGCGTATTGTTGGCGGCGTGGCGGCAGCAGTCGTTGTTGTGGGAGTGGTGATCGGCGTCCGGATGATTCGCGCAAAAAAAGCTTCGCCCGCAGGAGCCGTGAAACAAAGCACAACAACTTTGACGAAAATGGATCTGACGGATTCGATCAGTGCTTCCGGAACCATCGAGAGTAAAAAGACGCGCTCCGTTACGGCGCAGGTGAATGACGTCACAGTACAGAAGATATATGTGAAGGTCGGTGACGAGGTTAAAAAGGGTGATAAGCTTGTTTCCTTCGATTCGGACAGCCTGAGTGAAAGCCTTTCCGAGGCACAGGATTCCCTGCAGGATGTGCAGTCAAGTGCAGCTTCTGAGGTGGAATCCGCACAGGAGCAGTACGATACGGCGGTCAGTGACCGGAACTATAATAACGCAAAGGCGGCAAAGAATCTGCAGAAGGCAGTGAAGGCGCGGGATACGGCAAAGAAAGCGGTTGAAACTGCGAAAACAAAACTGAAGCAGGTCAAAAAGAAAGCCGGGGCGAAGAACAGCCAGGATGTGACGAAGGCGCAGGAGGCTCTGACGAAGGCACAGGAAGTGTACGAGCAGGCAAAGACAGCGGTTGAGACAGCGAGAGATAATAAAAATGACACCGCACGTCAGAATAAATCCTCTGTAACGCAGGCACAGACCGCCTTGAAAAATGCACAGACAAACCGGAAGAAGAACGTGAAGGAAGCGCAGAAGCAGGTGACATCTGCGCAGGAGGCGGTTGCTAAATGTGCGGTGACTGCACCGATGGATGGTGTTGTGACAAGCCTGAACGTGTCTGCGGGAGATACGTACACCGGCGGCACGATCGTGCAGCTTGACGATACGAGCGGTTACACGATCACAACAAGTGTGGATGAATATGATATCAGCAATGTCAAGAAGGGACAGCGTGTGGTGATCCTGACAGAGGCAACCGATGAGGATGAACTGGAGGGAGTAGTGACCTTCGTGGCACCGTCGACAGGAAGCACATCCACAACAACCTCTGCGAGCAGTGGCAATGGTGCAGATGCCGGAAACTCATCGAGCGATGGATATGAGGTACGGATCCGCATAAAGACAACCGACAGCCGGATCAAGATGGGGATGACAGCCAAATGCAGTATCGTGCGGGATGAGGCAAAGGACGTTTTTGCCGTGCCGTATGATGCCGTTTCCGAAAATGCAGACGGCACATACTATATCACAGTGGTAGACGGCAGCGGAAGCAGTACAGGATATACAACGCAAAGTGGTGATAACAGCCAGGATAGCTCCGATAATTCCGGACAAAGTGGTGATTCCGGACAAAGTGGCAAAATGGGAAATCCTCTGGGAAAGGACGAAACAAACGCATCGGATGACAGTACAAAGGGAACGGCCAAGACCCGTCAGATCACGGTGACCAAGGGAATGGAAACGGATTATTATGTGGAAATTTCCGGGGATGATCTCGAGGAAGGTCTGGAGGTTGTGATGCCTACCGATAAGGTTTCCGACAAAAGCTCATCAAGCGACAGCCAGAGCGGTTTTGGAAGCATGAACGGCATGGGCGGCGGTATGCCGGACAGCGGTGGAATGGGTGGCAGTGGAAACAAAGGCGGCTTCGGCGGCGGACCGGGAGGTGGAAAATAATTGGCACAGGAACAGGTACAAGAGCATGTCATTTCCTTAAATGGCATTGTGAAACGGTTTTATATTGGTAAGCCCAATGAACTGGAAATCCTGCATGGAATCAATCTTGAGGTCGAGCGCGGGGAGTTTGTCTCAATTGTCGGAGAATCCGGATCCGGTAAGTCGACATTGATGAACATTATCGGAGCACTGGACCGTCCGACCGAGGGGGAATACCGGTTGCAGGGAAAGAACATTGGGGAGGCAAAGGACAGAGAGCTTTCCTCAATCCGTAATCAGGAGATCGGCTTTGTGTTTCAGACATACAATCTGATCCCGCGGACAACGGCACTGGAAAATGTGGAACTGCCAATGCTCTACGGCAAAATGAAGAAAACGGAGCGGAGAGAACGCGCCAGAGAGCTTCTGGAGCTGGTCGGCATGAAGGAGAGAATGCTTCACAAGCCGGAGGAGCTGTCCGGCGGTCAGAAGCAGCGAACGGCAATTGCACGTGCGATGGCAAATGATCCGTCGATCATTCTGGCGGATGAGCCGACCGGAGCTCTGGATTCGGAGACGAGCCGCAGGATCATAGATATTTTTCATAGGCTTCACCGGGAGCAGGGGAAAACGATCGTGCTGATCACACACTCCACAGAACTTGCACAGGAGACGGACCGCGTGGTCAAAATCTCAGATGGCAGGATTCTTGCAGAATAAGGAAACAGCCTTACAGAAGGATGGGACGACAGAAGTAGAAAAGTATGCTGCAGGAATAAGGTGAAGCGAAGAAAGGAGGAAAGAATTTGTTGATTTGGGAAAATATTAAAATAGCCTGCAAGGCACTGTTTTCCAATAAACTTCGTGCGTTGCTGACGATGCTTGGAATTATCATCGGCATTGGCTCGGTAATTGCGATCATGACGGTCAGTGAGTCGCTGACGACTTCGATCTCCGAGAGCTTTCAGGAGATGGGAGCGAACAATGTCACAGTCGGTCTGTCGGCGAAAAGTGATAAGGAAGAGGTTCGTGCAGACGGCATGCGGTTTGGTGCGTCAGGCAGAAATGTTTCTGTGACGGAGGAGGACCGGATCACTGACCGGATGATCAGTAAACTGAAGAAAACCTTCAAAAACCAGATTGCGGCAGTGGCTGTCAGTGAAAGTGCCGGAACGGCATCCGTATCCAGGGATGGCGACTCCGTCAATATCAATGTCAGCGGTGTCAATCAGGATTATTTTGAGAGTGATCAGGTGACTCTTTTGGCAGGACGTCTGATCAAAAAAGCAGATCTTTCCGAAAAAAAGCATGTCATCGTGGTATCGGATCAATTGGTACAAAGCTTGTTTGACGGGGACAATGATGCGGCACTCTGGCAGAAGATCAACGTGAACATCAATGGAAATTATCAGGATTTTTATATTGTCGGTGTTTATGAATATGAGAGTGCGGGCACAGTCAGCGACAGCGATGATGTGACAACGAATGCATATATTCCGCTGGCAACAGAGAAAGAAATTATGCGCTCGGATGATGGGTACACGCAGTTTACGATCGTGACGGATACCTCTGTATCAAGTGTGTCCGCCTTTGCGAATCAGGTTGAGGCGTTCTTTGCACCATATTATGCAAGTAATGATAATTACGAGATCGCAACCTCAACGATGGAGTCTATGACGGAGTCGATGAGCGAGATGGTGCATACCGTATCGCTGGCAATCTCCCTGATCGCCGGAATCTCGCTTCTGGTCGGTGGTATCGGTGTTATGAATATCATGCTTGTGTCGATCACGGAACGAACCAGAGAGATTGGAACAAGAAAGGCGTTAGGTGCGACAAATGGTTCTATCCGGTTGCAGTTTATCATTGAATCCATGGTATTGTGTCTGGTGGGCGGATGCCTCGGCATTGTGCTGGGACTGATCCTTGGTTCTGTGGCAGCATCGGTGCTTGGTTATTCGGCAACGGCACCGGTGGCGGCAATCTTCGTTGCAGTGCTGTTTTCTATGGTGGTCGGTGTATTCTTTGGATATTATCCGGCAAATAAAGCGGCGCGTATGGATCCGATCGAGGCACTCCGCTATGAATAAGAAAAATTATTCTGTCATAATGAAATGCTTCGCAATTCTCGTTGTTATAACACTACGTTGATTTGTCCATATATTAAAAAAAGACAACAAAAGCGAGCCCCAGAGTGTTCAGCGGGGCTCGCTCGCATTTCACGAATGCACGAAAAACGGAACAGCGCTATTTACTTATTTGCTTTCTTGTCTGCAGCCTTGACACGGTCACGATATGACATGACTTTCTCGATGGAAGCACAGACCTGCTTATACTGAGCCTTGGTCTCCTCCAAATGCTGCTTTCCGGACTCTGTCAGGTGGTAGTATACACGGAAACGCTTTCCGACTACCTGAACCTTACGTTCCTCCAGAAATCCGTTCTTCTTCAAACGGTAGAGCGTTGGGTACATCGTTGCTTCATTCAGCTGATACTCGCCCTCGCTCTCTTTCTCAAGATCCTGCGAAAGCTGGTAGCCATACTTGTCTTCTTCTTCCAGCAAATGCAAAAGGATCATTTCAATTGTTCCACGCTTTAAGTTATCTCTTATACTCATCTCTACTCTACACAACCGATCTTTGATATTTGATATCCTCCCACATGGTATCACTTACATTATAACACAAATTTAAAAAAAATGCTGGATATCAGTAAAAGAATTTAGTAAATATTTACATTTTTAAGATTTTCCGCCAAAATTGGCTGGAGAATCATGGATCCAACAAGTAAAGTGACCACACATGCAACGGCTATGCCACACAAAATTCTCTTCTGGCGATGCTGGGAAAGAGGATGCTTCAGCGTTTCATCGACAAAATGTTCATAGATCACCCGATAATCTGCATCCGGTTCATCCTCTGCATATTGAAGCATATCGCTGTAGAGCATGAACTGCGCCTGTTTCAGAGCTTCTGCGTCAACACGTTCCGTGGTGTCGGAAAATGTCTGTTTTGTAATGTCACGGCTGAGCTGTTTCAGTCGATAGGATAATAGAAATGAACGCATAAGTTACTCCTCTCCTAGCTCAATACTCCTGTCTTGCTGCAGGAGAGCTGCAAATTAACTGTTTTGGATGCGGTAGACAGTTTTAAATGATATGTAGCCTTACCATATGCGGTGTTGCCGCTTTCCCAGTGGGAACCTCCGCTATAGGACCATGAGTTTTTGTAGATGGCAATCTCATGAGAAGAATCCGTGCAGGAAACCAATGTGGTTCCATCGTACTTAAAGGTGCCGTGAAGCGTGTAGGTCCAGCAAAGAACATCGTTTGCATTGTAGTAGCTGTATTTCTTCTGTCCGGACTTTGTATGTGTTTTGGCAATGGTTGCGATATCAGATATCGTCTCCGATGTCGTGACCACGCAGTAGCCGCCATCGTCCAGAGCGATCGTCTCCTGTGCGATAACGTTTGTCCGGGCGGATGCAGTCCCTGTCGGAATCAGAGCTGTTGCTGTTAAACAAAGTGCCATTGTTAGTGCGGAAAGTGCTTTAAAAAGTTTTTTCATAATGTGAACCTCCTATTCGTTCAGATAGAAAACTGGTGTCGAGGAAGGAGTTTCAATGGTTGAATCAGAATTGTCCTGAAGTTCAATTTCGGCATGACCTTTGGTATCGGAAAGTTGGCGCAATCCCAGACGGACAAAGATTCCAAGTGCCAGAATACTCACTGCACAAATGGCAGCTACCGCTATTCGTATTACATTTCTTTTCCGTTGGGCGTGACTTTCGCTGCGCATCAGCTCCTGTTGCTTCTTAAGCTCCTCTGGATCTCCGAAACGTGCATAGATCTCTGACGCATCCGCAGCCGGGTGCTCTTTCAGATAACAGTCCAAAGAATCACTCATGTCTTCGAGAAACTGGTCAATGCGATCGCGGTCTCCGGAGTAATACTCCCGCAATTGCTGTAGATATTGTTCCCGATCAAAAGAGTCCATCAAAATACCTCCTCCTCATTCGTTACAAAATTATCATAACCAAAATAATTTTATTTTGCAAATGCATTAGCAACAAAACCATTAATTATAATAATTTTCTAAATATATAAAGTATTCACAAGAATTTAGTTTATTTTATTAAAATATTATAAACTATGCTTGATTTTATCAAATAAATAATTTTCGTGTAAGAGCACTTTTGAGATAATAACACGGCAGTATTCCTAATCGGAGTGCATACACGCCTGAGCGGAATGTAAATGAAAGCATAACACAAGTATAATTTAAAAGATAGTTGAAATAATGATTGCATAATGTAATGGAGCAATCGCTGACATTTGCCGGGACAGATTTTTGAATTCGGTATTATATAGTATAGAAGGTGTTTGTATGGCTTTGAGTAATAAAGAGATTGGGGCGAGGATACGGAATGTCCGTCGGGAATGCGGGCTGACGCAGGATCGTTTTGCGGAGAAGTTTCATGTTACCCAGCAGACTCTGAGCCGTTACGAGAGCGGAAAGATTGCCGTTCCCAATGATACACTCGAGGATATTGCCAAAGAAACAGGTATTTCCGTGGGATATTTTCTTGGTGTGGATTCTGTAGATTTTAGCGATGATGAGCTGTTGCTTGTGGAGTTTTACCGCAGGTCCGATGACAGACTCCGCAGAAAGATTCTGGAGGTTGTGAGGATCATGACATCCGATATTTCCGGGAAGGAATCAGAATCATAGGAAAGTGGATTTTTGAGTTAAAAATTGTGGATTGACGGTTGACAAGCGACCAAAAGGATACTAATATAAAGTCGTAGTGAAAAACTGTGACGGAGACAGTACCTTATTTGGAAACGCTTCAGTGAGTCCGGGATAGTGCGAACCGGATGCA
>NZ_DBLXSO010000007.1:77501-81397 GCF_057878315.1 Jutongia sp.
ATGCATAGAGCTTGCTCTTAGATAGATGAGGGAAGATCACTCCCGAGTTGCAGACTGGAACATTGTTTTATCAGTACAGTCTGACGGATCCCGCCGTTATAGGGGGATGTATCGAGTCGTTTGAGATTCCGTACAGATAAATAGGTGGTTATGAATGGCAAGGTGTTCATCCTGTTTAGGGTGGATGCTTTTTTTTATTTATAAGAAACCTCGTTTCAGGCGTTATTTCTTATAAGTAAACAAGATTTAAGGAGGAAAACATATGTATCAGAAAGTTTCACCGGATATGAATTTTGTCGACCGGGAAAAAAACGTCGGAAAGTTCTGGCGTAATCAGCAGATCTTTGAAAAGTCCATGAAAGCAAGAGAGGGCAAGCCTGTCTACACATTTTATGATGGACCGCCAACCGCAAACGGAAAGCCGCATATCGGTCATGTGCTCACCCGTGTTATCAAGGATATGATTCCACGTTATAAGACGATGAAGGGATATATGGTTCCTCGTAAGGCTGGATGGGACACACATGGACTCCCTGTTGAGTTAGAGGTTGAGAAGATGCTCGGTCTTGATGGTAAGGAGCAGATTGAAGAGTACGGTATGGAGCCTTTCATTAAGAAATGTAAGGAATCTGTATGGAAATACAAGGGTATGTGGGAGGATTTCTCCGGCACGGTTGGTTTCTGGGCTGATATGGAGAATCCATATGTTACCTATGATGATAATTTTATCGAGTCTGAGTGGTGGGCACTGAAGGAGATCTGGAATAAGAAGCTTCTTTATAAGGGCTTTAAGATCGTGCCTTATTGTCCAAGATGTGGTACACCACTTTCCTCACAGGAGGTTGCCCAGGGCTATAAGCTCGTCAAGGAGCGTTCTGCGATCGTTCGTTTTAAGGTTGTTGGAGAGGATGCTTATTTCCTGGCATGGACCACGACTCCATGGACACTGCCGTCTAACGTGGCTCTCTGTGTGAACCCGGGTGATACTTATATTAAGGTAAAGGCTGCAGACGGATATACCTACTATCTGGCAGAGGCACTTGCCGATAATGTCCTCGGCGGACTGGCACAGGAGGAAGGTGCTAAGGCTTACGAGGTGCTTGAGACTTATAAGGGAATTGATCTTGAGAATAAAGAGTATGAGCCTCTTTATGAGTGCGCAAAGGAATGTGCAGACAAGCAGCACAAGAAGGGCTTTTTCGTAACCTGCGATTCCTATGTTACGATGTCAGATGGTACCGGTATCGTTCATATTGCTCCTGCATTTGGTGAGGACGATGCGAATGTTGGACGTAAGTACGACCTGCCGTTTGTACAGTTTGTAACCGGCAAGGGTGAGATGAGCGAGGAGACTCCGTTTGCAGGTCTTTTCGTAAAGAAAGCAGATCCGGAGGTGTTAAAAGATCTCGATGCATCCGGCAAGCTGTTTGCTGCACCGAAGTTTGAACATGATTATCCTCACTGCTGGCGCTGCGATACTCCGCTGATCTATTATGCGCGTGAGTCATGGTTCATTAAGATGACAGAGGTTCGCGATGATCTTGTCCGCAATAACAATACCGTAAACTGGATTCCTGAGTCCATCGGTACCGGTCGTTTTGGTAACTGGCTCGAGAATATTCAGGATTGGGGTATTTCCAGAAACCGTTACTGGGGTACACCATTAAATATCTGGGAGTGCGAGGGCTGTGGCAGACAGGAATCCATCGGAAGCCGTGCTGAGCTGGCTGAGAGAAGCGGTAATCCGGAGGATGCAAAGGTTGAGCTTCATCGTCCTTATATTGATGCCGTGACATTTACCTGTCCGGACTGTGGCAAGACGATGCACCGTGTACCGGAGGTTATCGACTGCTGGTTCGATTCCGGAGCAATGCCGTTTGCACAGCATCATTATCCATTTGAGAACAAGGATCTGTTCGAGCAGCAGTTCCCGGCACAGTTCATCTCTGAGGCTGTGGATCAGACAAGAGGCTGGTTCTATTCGCTGATGGCTGAGTCAACACTCCTGTTTAACAAGGCTCCATATGAAAATGTTATCGTTCTGGGTCATGTTCAGGATGAGAACGGTCAGAAGATGAGTAAGTCCAAGGGGAATGCGGTTGATCCGTTTGATGCACTGGACAAGTACGGTGCAGATGCGATCCGCTGGTATTTCTATATCAATAGTGCGCCATGGCTGCCAAATCGTTTCCATGGCAAGGCAGTGCAGGAAGGACAGCGTAAGTTCATGGGTACTCTGTGGAATACCTACGCATTCTTCGTTCTGTATGCGAACATTGATGAGTTTGATGCAACAAAATATACATTAGATTACGATAAGCTTTCTGTTATGGATAAGTGGCTTCTGTCCCGTCTGAACAGTACGGTAAAGGCAGTGGACGAGAATCTGGCGGCATATCGTATTCCGGAGACAGCAAGAGCATTGCAGGAGTTTGTCGATGAGATGAGTAACTGGTATGTTCGCCGCTGCCGTGAGCGTTTCTGGGCAAAGGGCATGGAGCAGGATAAGATCAATGCATATATGACACTTTATACTGCCCTGGTAACGATCTCCAAGGCTGCCGCTCCGATGATCCCATTTATGACAGAGGACATTTACCGCAATCTGGTATGCTCTATTGATCCAAGCGCGCCGGAGAGTGTACATCTTTGTGATTTTCCTGAGGTGGATGAGGCTCATATCGACAAGCAGCTTGAGGCTGATATGGAGGTTGTGCTTGAGGCGGTTGTGATCGGTCGTGCCTGCAGAAACACCGCAAATATCAAGAACAGACAGCCAATCGGCAAGATGTATATCAAGGCAGGTAAGGAACTGAGTGATTTTTATGTAAATATCATCCGTGACGAGCTGAATGTTAAGGAGGCTGAGCTTACTGATGATGTCAGCAAGCTTACCACCTACAGCTTTAAGCCGCAGCTTAAGACACTGGGACGCCGTTTTGGCAAGAAGATCAATGATGTAAGACAGATCCTTGCAGAGCTGGACGGACAGGCTGCAATGGCAGAGCTGAATGAGAAGGGGACATTAACGATTCAGGTAGACGGTCAGGATGAGGCACTTGAGAAGGATGACCTTCTGATCGAGGCTGCTCAGATGGAGGGTTATGTATCTGACACAGACCGCGGAATCACGGTTGTTCTTGACACCAACCTGACACCGGAGCTTCTGGAGGAAGGCTTTGTACGTGAGATCATCAGTAAGGTTCAGACTATGCGTAAGGATGCAGGCTTTGAGGTGATGGATCACATCAGAGTCAGCATGCAGGATAATGACAAGGTTCAGCAGGTGATCAGCAGCAATGAAGCTCAGATTAAGTCTGAGGTTCTGGCTGACGAGGTTGCTTATAACGGTGCGAAGGGCTTTGCAAAGGAGTGGAGCATCAACGGCGAGAAGGTAACGCTTGGTGTCGAGAAGCTTTCCTAGAAAGATCAAAAGGAATGGAGATAGTGTGAAAAATACTGCCGATGCATTATTTTTCACACGGCTATTTGTGCCGCAGGCGTCACAAAGCAGCCCTGATTGCAGATTCAAATTTGATATTTGAATCGCGATTCCTTCAACGACAAGCGTCTGCGGAATGGAGATTAATATGAAAAAAATGAAGAGAACGGTATTATCATGGATTCTTGTGCTTGCCATGATACTGTCCGGTGTGGCTCTGCCACAGGGGCAGCAGGTGAAGGCGGCGGGTACGTCGTATGACCTGAGCGTATCAGAGGGGGCAAGCCCGCTTACGCTTGCAAAGAATCAGTGGGGCGATGATTACATTGCGGATATCCTGTTTCAGGTTCCGGATGTGATCGCCGACAAGAGTAAGGTGCAGGCGGCAAAGCCGGTCGTGCAGGTGACGATGAAGATCAACAGCATCAGCAGTGACACCGGTTCGATCCATGCG
>NZ_DBLXSO010000008.1:0-11307 GCF_057878315.1 Jutongia sp.
ACAATCTTGCCCGGTGCCATGTCCTCGTACTCATAGTAGAACCCCCGGGAAGAAATGTAACGCTCCAGATCATATGCATACATAAGCATCGGAATGTCAAGCAGTGATGCCTCAAATACAACCGAAGAATAATCCGTGATCAGCACATCCGTCACGAAAAGCAGATCATTTAACTCGGAATTAGCGGACAAATCAATGATATAGTCCTTATATTTCTTGCGGATATGGCTGCGGTTATTGACAAACGGATGATGCTTGACAATGATCGCATATTCCTCTCCCAGATCCTCATAAAGCTTGTTGACATCCAGACGGTCTACCGGATAATATCCGCTAAGCTTTCCATTGCCACGGAAGGTCGGTGCAAATAAAACAATCTTCTTATCCTTCAACTGCGGATACTTCTCATAGAACTCGCGTGTAACCTTCTCCTTATATGCCTTGTCGAAGAACACGTCCGTTCTCGGAATACCTGTCGCTGCCACCTTGTCCTCGGAGATACCGAAGCCCTCGGCATAGAACTTCGCAATATTCTGTGAGCTTACCAGCGCATAGTCGTAATTTCTATGGTTCTTACTCTGCTGTGTCTGTCCCCCCGGACGTCCCATACGACTGCAGCCAAAGGTCTTAAATGCACCACAGGCATGCCATAACTGAATCAGATAGGTTCCCTTTCTGCGCGGCATTCTGAAAAACAGCTCGCAGAAGTCATCCACAAGGATTACCTTCGCATTTCCAAAATACCATGCCATGCGGATCAGACTGCCAAGATGCATATGCTTGACCTCGTTACTGTCCAGCACATATCTGCGGTCCAGATCCGGCACCTGATCGAGATACTTATTGACAAACTCAAAATTACCGGTCAGATCATCCCTGCGGTTAGACAGGAACACAACACGGTTGTTCTTGATCGGCAGATGGCGTGCCACCGTATTAACTACATCCATCATCCACATCTTGGCAGCCAGAATACCGATGCGGATACGGCTGAAGGTATCCATCTTGGCACGGACATGCTTAAGCAGGTAAATAATGCCATTCTCCGGAATCTTTGCGTTCTTGTCCTGACAGCCTGTCGCCGCCAGAAGTGCATCCACGAAAAATACCGGGATCAGCACAACAGAGAAACAGAACAATATAAAATGCCAGATCCACATAACAACAGCATTGAAGATCTTTCGTCCTTTATGTGGCTGGAAGATCTTGTCCTGTCCCGGCTTTGCATCCAGAAGAACCCTTGTTGAGTCCTCGGAAAATCCCATCTCATACTCAATATAAGTCTCTCTCTCCTCCTCGGAGTCTTCCACACCGATCGCCGTCTCACGCACAAGAAGCTCCAGAGCCTTTTCGTCCTCCGGATCCACGGTAAACGGAGCACTCTCCAGAACCGTATGTCCATAGCTTAACTCCAGAGAGAACTCAATGTGACGGTTCTTCGGCTGCTGATAGAACAAATACTTCAGTGTGTACGTATAGGATGCCATCAGATAAAAGCTGCCATCCTTCTCGCTCTGATAAAAGCGGACTACGATCGGCAGTCGTCTCGTCTGCTCGCCGTTACTGAACACAATAGTCATCTTCGGATCCCGCACATTTTCGTCCCAGGGACCGGATGCACTGACTGCAATATCAAGCTTCTCCTCACGAAGCAGCAGTCGATGTATAGTTACTTTAAAATCCATTCCTTTCACCTCATAATCTCAAACTTCGCATATGAATCTCTTCTGCGTCCGCACGCCTTTTCATATGCATCATTATCAAACAGGATTCCGGATTTTACACAGATTTCATAAAACCCAGACTGTTCTATTATCCTCTCTTTCCATGAAAAAAGCAAGTCTCTTTCCAAAAAAAGAAGACTCCCTGCACGAAGTCTTCTTTTCCGATTCTAAAATGGCATATATTTTACTCAATTCTGAGTGATTTCAACAAAGCCGTAAAGGCTCATTATGTCTGCTTACGCTAAACCTGCGAGGTCACGTCCTACTGTCTTGCAGGCATCGAGCGCCTCATCATCCGGTGCGTTATTAGCAATGATTCCCTCGCCGTTCCACACCTGTGCTCCGTCAGAAGAAACTCTGTCCTCCCAGTCACGCATCCAGTCGCCGCTCCCCCATCCGTAGGAACCGAAAAGTACAACTGTCTTGCCGGAGATTGCCCCATCAAGCTCCTCCATCAGAGGCTCCATGATCGTCTCCTCAAGCTGCTCTGCTCCCATAGACGGACATCCCAGTGCGATTGCCTTCGCATCCCTGACATCGTCTGCACTTGCAGTCTCTGCTGTGATCAGCTCTGCCTCTGCACCGGCTTCCTTTGCACCTTCTGCAATTGCTGCTGCCATAGCTGCCGTGTTACCGGTACCACTCCAATAAATAATATTGACCTTAGCCATTCTGATTAACCTTCCTTTCTCCATGATTCATTATCTCCGGAATACAAAATGATATTCCTGATATAAATCTGACACCGCATCCACTCAGGAAACATAGCTGTCTGCACCAGCACACGCCGCCCGGGTTAGATGTGTATATCGTGTGTTAGTTATCTCTAACTTCTTTCCTATCATATCATGCATTTTCTCCGGATGCAATATGATCATGTGAGAAAAATTATTACTAATCCCTGATCTATTCCATATTCAGATGACGGCTCATTCTCCAGACTGCGACCACGCCGAATGCCACACATAATAAAAACGTCTCTGCAGATACTGTTCCCATTAAATGGCACAGATATTCATTGAACTTTGTCCCTTCTCCCACATGATCCATCGTATTAAGTACTGCTATGACCCTTTCCAGCAAATGTGGTTTAAAGATACTGCCACACTGGAATGTAATAAACAGACCCAGCGTGATCATTCCAACGATCTGCTGTGCTATGTAAACAAATATCAATGCCACCACCGATAAAATATCACGATCTCGGGAGTTTCCCTTTCCTTCCCAGGTATAACCGATCGAAAAACTTGCATAAAACTGACTCAGCGCCGCCGGAATCGACAGGAAAATTGCAATTCCTGCCAGCCATACGATTTTCAATTCTTCCACGCCACTGTCACGGAGAATTTCAAGGATCGGAAGATGGAAATCCAGGCTTCCCAGCATATATGCCAGAATAACTACCACAATCGAAACAACGATCCAGACAGTTCCTGTGACGAGCTTACTGACATACAGCTGCCATGCCGGTACCGGCAGTGTATGCATAAAATAACCTTCGTCCTTTAACAGATTATTCCGGAACAACGCGATCACATAAATGATGCTTCCAACGATCACAGCAATGGCTGCCGCCCGGCAGATCACCCATGCGATCTGATATGCGTATTGAAGCACGATCACATGGTTAAAATGCTCATTCAACGCTTTTAACACTGCAGCAATCCCTGCAAGCACGCCCATCACCGCATAGACACCACCAAAAAATTTACTCTGTATCCTGTTATCATAACCGATCAATTTTCCTAACATGCAAACACCTCCCGAAACAATGCATCGACGGATTTCTTTTCTTCCTCACGGATCCGGTCGACCGATTCATGCAGTACCAATTCCCCATCTTTGATAAAAATGACTTCATCCAGAATCTTCTCCACATCACTGATCAGATGCGTTGAGATCAGTACACATGCTTCCTCATTATAATTATTCAGAATCGTTTTCAAAATAAAATCTCTCGCCGCCGGATCGACTCCACCCATCGGCTCATCCAGCAGATACACCTTTGCCCTGCGGCTCATAACCATAACAAGCTGCACCTTCTCCCGGTTTCCTTTGGACAATGAAGCAATCCTGCTCTTCGTATCGATATGCAGGCTTTGAAGCATCTGCTCTGCCACACTCTTGTCAAAATCCTCATAAAACTCCTCAAAGGTCCGGATAATATCCTTCACCCGAAATGCACTGGAAAGATACGGTCGCTCCGGCAAATAGGATACAATCCGTTTGGTATCCACACCGATCGGCTTTTTATCGATCCGCACAACTCCTTCTTCCGTTGTCAGAAGACCGGCAAGTATTTTGATCAATGTTGTCTTTCCGCTTCCGTTCGGTCCCAGAAGTCCAATAATCTTTCCTGTCTCAAATTCTGCCGAAAAATCTGCTAATGCTGTTTTTCTTCCATATTTCTTTTTCACATGTTCACATTGAATCATCCTATTCACTCCTTTCATTTTCGGTCATTCTCATCTGTCTCCTCTGCCGCTTTTCTGCTTTCTTCTGCAGCAGATCAATGACCTCATCCACACCGAAGCCAAGCTTCATCATCTTCTCTAAAAATTCATCCACATATTCCATCATTAACTCTTCTTGTAACCCCTCACGTATATCCCCCTGTTCTGCCACAAAGCGTCCTGCAGTCCGCTGCGAGTAAACAAGTCCCTCTCTCTCCAGCTCTGCGAGAGCCTTCTGCATGGTATTCGGATTGACTCCTGCTTCCAGCGCAAGTTCGCGCACAGAGGACAGCTTCTGACCTGCCTTCAACTCCCCGCTGGCGATCTGCCGCTTCATGATATTCATAATCTGCTGATAGATCGGAGCATCATCTGTAAATTTCCAATCCATACCGCACCTCCTGTTCCATTGTTATATTTGCAAATATTCTTCGGTGTGAAATCACACAGTAATCTATACATCGTTGTGTAACTTTGTATTATTGTATTACTTGAGTAATACAATAATACAATATATGATAATTGTCAAGTGTTAGAAAAAAAGATTTTAAAGATGCCACCAAAATAATATGATGTAAGTGTCAAAAGTATAAATTGCGTTTGTGCTCGCACAAAGGGCGCAACCCCTTGGAAATACTGGACTTCCTTGGGATTGCGCCCTATATGATAACTCCAAAATCCAGATGCTTCGCATCTGCCGCGCGCTGCGCTCTAAGATTTTGTCGTTCATGAATTCTGTGCAGGCAAACAAGCTTGCCTGCACAGAATTCATAATATTAAACTCTCTTCATGTACTCGCCTGTACGAGTATCGATGCTGATTCTGTCACCGGTCTCTACGAAAAGCGGAACCTGAACGATCGCACCTGTCTCAACGGTAGCCGGCTTGCTGGCACCTGTTGCTGTATCGCCCTTGAAGCCAGGCTCTGTCTCTGTAATCTCAAGCTCTACAAAGTTCGGTGGCTCGATAGCGAATACTTCTCCGTTGTGGGAAAGCATCTGAACCATGTCGTTCTCCTTAACGAACTTCAGTGCATCGCCAACCTGATCGGCTGTCATATCAATCTGATCATATGTCTCTGTGTTCATGAAATGGAACATATCATCGCTGTACAGATACTGCATCTCAGAACGGTCAATGTGTGCCTGAGGACACTTCTCTGTCGGACGGAATGTACGCTCTACAACACCGCCACTCTTGATATTTTTAAGCTTTGTACGGACAAAGGCTGCTCCTTTTCCCGGCTTTACATGCTGGAACTCGATAACCTGAAAGACATTGCCTTCTACTTCGATCGTGAGTCCATTTCTAAAATCACCTGCTGATATCATCTTAAAATCCTCCTTCATGTAGTGGCGGTCAAAACCGCACAATCCTATAAATATTTTACAGGAAACTCCTGTATTTTTCAAGTCCTTTTCCCGGAACGCTTGAATTTTCTTTCACAAAGATCTTCCGTATCAGAAAATCCACAAAAATCTCCGCAACAAATTATGAGACTGTCACAGACCCGTTCTCACGCAGGATACCGATCACCTTCTCCGCAACCTCTCGCGGGATCATGCCATCCGTCTCCACCTTAAGGTCTGCCGCCGCCTGATATCTCGGTTCCCTCTCTCCCATCAGCTCTGCGATTGCTCCAACATTCATCCTTCCGGCAAGCAGCGGACGGTTGGTGCTGTCCTTGACATGCTCATAAATCGTCTCCGGTGCTGCCAATAACAGCAGGATTTTGCCCTGCTCCTTCATCTTCCGGACGTTCTCCTCGCGCAGAACCATACCGCCGCCGCAGGCAATGATCGATGGCGAGTAGCTTTTCAGCTCGTCGAGAAGGTCTGTCTCCATCTGCCGGAATGCCTCTTCTCCCTGCTGGGCAAAGATTGCCGAAATCTCCCTTTCCTGCTGCTGTACGATCAGCCGGTCCGTGTCATACTCGCGCACGCCAAGCTGTCGGCTCAGATTTCGTGCCGTGCTTGTCTTTCCAACCCCCATGAAGCCAATCAAAAATATATGTTCTGTCAACTGATACACTGTCATCCTCCCGTTTACTGATAATCCCGGCGAATTATCTTCTGTCTCTCCTCAATCCTGCTGATCATTCCGGCAAACCATCTCCGGTCTCTCCTTCAGCCTACTGGTAATTCTGGTGAACCATCTCCAGCATCTCCTCCAGCTTATTGACCGGAAGCTGCCCCGGGGCACTCTCCTGTCCGATGCTTCCAAAGGTCACTGCGGAGCCAAATGCCTCTCCCGCAATCCGGCTGATACTTCCGATCCGGCTCATTGACATTGTGATCAAAGGCTTGTCTGTCTGTTCTGTCATCTTCAACGTAAACATCATCAGCCGCATAACATCCATGCGGTTCTCCGGCATCACTGCCATCTTCGGAATATCCACGCCGCTTTCAATGATAAGCTTCATTCTTCCCGCGAGGTCATCATCCTCCGGCGTCATATTGAAATTATGATAAGAGCCAACCACCGTCACCTTCTGACGCAGGGCAGCGATCCAGTTCTTCAGCTCCTCAAACTTCTCCTTCACATCCGCCGCCGGCTCTCCCGACAAATCCGAATAATTTATGTCTTTAAAGATCTCCACATCGACCATATCGACAAGACCACTCTGAGCAATGTTGTCTAACAACTCGCGGTACTCCGGTGTCTCTATCTCCTGGCAGCCGCCCTCCGCCTTGGTGCGGAAGGTAACAAGAAGCGGTCTGCCGTATAATGACATCTTTAACCGCTGCAATGTCTCTAAAACCATATCCCAATGATGAACCTCACTGTAATAATCGATGCGCCATTCTATAATATCAACCCTCTTTTGCAGCAGGATATCTGCCGCCGCAATAATAGATTTCCGGTCCGTTTCTGTAATCGATGCACAAATCTTCGGCTTACCACTTCCAATAGAAACATCTCCAACCTGAACCATATCGTCCTCCTTTAAAATCTATCGATCATTCATCCTTTAATGTATCCTTCGCTGCTGCAACAATTGCAGAAACAGCTCCCACAACAACAGCCACCACTATCACAACAAGTAAGATGACTCCTCCGATCAAAGCTTCCATATCGTCCTCCCTTTCTCCGTGGCAAATAATCTCTGATACTCCGTCCCTTTATATACCATGTACATACTAATATACTTATTATAACAGATACTATACTTCCGTCAATCACCGAAACCGAAACAAATTTTTAACTTTTTCGAATGGCGGAACAAAAAATCACTTTCATGCAAAAACAGCGGAGAAAAAGTGCCGGAAGCGCTCTTTCTCCGCCGTTATGTTTATGTATATTCGTTCAGAAACAACACAAATTAGTTGTTGATAAGCTTGTCGCTCTCGTTATTCCAGCTATACAGCTTACGGATCTCTTTACCAACCTTCTCTGAAGGATGCTCAGCGTGAAGCTTTCTCATAGCCTTGAAGTGAACCTGACGACCTGCATCAGACATATCAAGCAGGAACTCTTTTGCGAAAGAACCATCCTGGATGTCTGACAGAACCTTCTTCATTGCCTTCTTAGTATCCTCTGTGATGATCTTAGGACCTGTGATGTAATCACCATACTCAGCAGTGTTGGAGATAGAGTATCTCATTCCCTCGAAACCTGACTGATAGATCAGATCTACGATCAGCTTCATCTCATGGATACACTCGAAGTATGCATTTCTTGGATCATAACCAGCCTCGCAGAGTGTCTCGAAACCAGCCTGCATAAGAGCACAAACACCACCGCAAAGAACTGCCTGCTCACCGAAGAGGTCAGTCTCTGTCTCTGTACGGAATGTTGTCTCAAGAACACCGGCTCTTGCTCCACCAATACCAAGTGCATATGCCAGTGCAAGATCAAGTGCCTTACCTGTTGCGTCCTGCTCTACAGCTACCAGACAAGGAGTACCCTTGCCAGCCTGATACTCAGAACGTACTGTGTGACCAGGTGCCTTTGGTGCGATCATTGTAACATCTACATCAGCAGGTGGTACAATACATCCGAAGTGGATATTGAAACCATGAGCGAACATCAGCATGTTACCTGCCTCGAGGTTTGGCTCGATGTCTTTCTTGTACATATCAGCCTGTTTCTCATCGTTGATGAGGATCATGATGATATCAGCCTGCTTAGCAGCCTCTGCTGTTGTGTAAACTTTAAATCCCTGCTTCTCAGCCTTAGCCCAAGACTTGGAACCCTCATACAGACCGATGATAACATCACATCCGGACTCCTTTAAGTTCAGTGCATGTGCATGTCCCTGACTACCATAACCGATGATAGCGATCTTCTTTCCGCTCAAAAGATCTAAATTACAGTCATCCTGATAAAAAATTCTTGCTTCTGCCATTTCTAATTCCTCCTAATATAAATTGTTGGGATAAACTTGTCATACAACTCGTTCAACTTGTATGACATTGATTTTAAAACTATTTTTTCCTCTTGTCAATATATTCTTTGAAATTTATGAAAAAAATTTTGTTTTTCATAATAAAATGAGAAAATCAGCATTTTGTCATTAATTCACACGACATTACGATTATTTTCCTATTTTATAAACGAACAGCTCCCATACCAGTATCTACTGCTATGAGAACTGTATCATACCGCCGGCATCACTGCAAGTTCAGCTGCTCTGTCAGGAATGCATGATGCAGATGGATCGTCACAGCACTTTTGATCCCCTCTGCGTCGCGCTTCTCCAGAAAATTCATGATCAGGATATGGTCCTTATATGCATCTTCGGCGATCACATCCAGATTAAAGTCCAATGCAAAGGTCTTTTCGATCGTCTCCGTCAGCATCGGCATAAAACGACTGATAAATTCATTGTGGGAAGCCTTAAGGATCGCACCGTGAAAATCACTCTCCGACTCGATCCGCTCCTTGCCGGTCGGATTCTCCTCCAGATGTCTCTGGCATTCCTGTCCCAGTCTCAGAATATGAGCGATTTCCTCATCCGTTGCCCGCCTGCATGCCAGTGCTGCCGCCTCCGGCTCGAAGATCATTCGCGTCTCATAAAGATCACGCAGTGTCACCTGCATATCAGAAAAGCTCTTCATACGGATCCTGCTGTCTGCCAGACGGTCAGCCTGCTCTGCCACAAAGGTTCCCTTTCCTCTCTGTACCACCAGAATCCCCTCGGATACCAGCGTGCGGATTGCCTCCCGCAGCGTCGTCCGGCTAATGCCTAATTTTTCGGAAAGCTCATTCTCATTTGGCAGTTTCTCTCCATAGGTATATGTTTCCTTCTCCAATATCATCTTACGTAGCGTGTCGGCAGTACGCTGTGATAAATTCTCTCCCTGCGCTCTCATAATCTCTGTCCCTTCATATCGAAGTCTTTCTTGCGACAAAAGACAGACTTCATCTGTCCTTCCTCTGCGCTGCAAATTATTCAGCGCCTCTTGTCAGTCCTGCAATACCTGTACGAACCATTTCCTTGATCTCATAGCTTTCAAGAAGATCGATAAATGCGTTGATCTTCTCATGGCTTTCCGTCATCTCCACCATAACGGAATCCTTCTCAATATCCACAATGCTTGCATGATGCAGTGCATTCACAAGACAGATCAGTCCGGTCCGCTCCTCCGGAGTCACACCGACCGTCACGATCACAAGCTCACGACAGATCGAATGTTCTGCCTTCAACTCCTTGACCTCACGGACATCCTCCAGCTTTGCGAGCTGCTTCTGGATCTGATCCAGGCTGAGGTCATCACCCTTTGCCACAACGGTCATACGGGAAATGGTCGGATCCTCTGTCTCTCCGGCCGTAAAGCTGTCAATATTAAATCCGCGCCGGTTAAACAACCCGGACACCCTGCTGAGCACTCCTGATGTATTGTCTGCAAGAATCGAAAATACTTTTGTCTTCATATCCTTTGTCCTTTCCTTAATCAAAATGTACCGTCATCCTTCGGTGTAATTTTATTGGAAACATGCTTCCCATTTTCATAAACACGATAATACAGTTTATTGTTTTCAAACTTAATCTGATCCAGAGTGCAGTTTGAAGAATACAGATCTGTCGTCTTCCACACAGCTTTTGCCTCATTGGTCTTATAAGAGTACAGGTAAATACTGTTAAACGCAATGAAATAATATCTGTCTGCATCGTACTGAACCAGATTGTCTCCTGACACATTATATAATACCGTTGCGGAGCCCTTATCAAGGCCCTGACGTTCGGCAATGCCATTCTTTGTCATATACAGCCACTTGCCGTTGTTATAATAGAAGCTGCTGTTGATATTCTTCCAGTAACGGTTGTCGTACTTTGTGCTTGTCGCATCTGCCGTGCTGAAGTCATAATGCTTTGTCTTCCGCATTCTGGCAGCACTGCACAGGAAATTCTGATGGCTGACCCTGCCATACTGGTCTGTCTTGTCTCTGGCATCCATCGGATCATCCCATGTCACATCGACATGATACCACTTCTGACCGATCTTGATCTCATTCCACATATGTACCATCTTATTCGAAGAAACAAACTTAACCGGAATTCCCACCTTCTGCATCAGGATCGCATAGGCTCTGGAATATCCCTCGCAGTTAGCCTTGTGCTTTAAGAACACACCAACCTCCGTCAGACGGAAAGCATTACCTGCGTTGCTTGTATAAGCTGTTGTACTGATCAGGTAATCATGTAACACCATCGCCTTTTCCACCTGGCTCATTGATGGCTCTACTACCAGAAGTGCCTGATTGATCGCATCATTTAACTGTGTTCTTGTCTTTTGGATCTTTGCCTTCCGAATAGTTCCATCTGCCTTCTTATATGCATCGGCATAACCAAGTGTGATCTTGACGATCTGATTGGTGGAAGTATTTCTGGATACAGAGAAACGTGTTCCTGTGTAAAACAGATATGGTGTTTCACTGACCACCTCACTCATCATACTCTTCAGATTGCTATACTCTGTCGCGTAATTGAGATTGTATGAACTGACATCAACGCTCACCTGATACTTCTTATAAGCGTTGATCACGGCCTTTTTGGCACCGCCCCAATTACCGGTAGCTGCCGATGCTCCTGAGGTGTTCACAAAAACACCAAGGAACAGCACCGTCACTGCCACTACTACACCACGGATCCATTTTGAGTTTTGACCTCTTACCATAATAAATCC
>NZ_DBLXSO010000008.1:11317-80969 GCF_057878315.1 Jutongia sp.
GCCAGGTGATTAATAAACTGCTGTGCCGTTCTTCCTGATATTCCCCCATGGCTCAGCTCCCATTGATTTGCCTTCAGCTTCAGTTCTTCCTCCGACAAGGTGATCTCCGGATAACGTTTTGCAAGCTGCAGAACAATATCAAAATATTCCTGCTGTGACGGTCTGTAATAACCGATTGTCACACCAAAACGTGCCACCAGAGATAACTTTTCCTGCATCGTGTCGGAACGATGCAGCTCATCCTGCGACATATCGGAGCGGTCACTCCACGTCTCACGGATCAGATGACGGCGGTTGGAGGTCGCATAAATCAAGATATTATCCGGTTTCGTCTCCAGACCACCTTCGATCACAGCCTTCAAATACTTATACTCGATCTCAAACTCTTCAAAAGACAAGTCATCCATATATATGATAAATCGGTAATTTCTATTCTTGATCTGCGCGATCACGGAGGAAAGATCCTTAAACTGATGCTTGTACACCTCGATCATGCGAAGTCCCCTGCCGTAATACTGGTTCAGGATTGCCTTCACACTGGTAGATTTACCGGTACCTGCATCGCCGAAAAGCAGGACATTATTCGCCTTTCTGCCCGCCACAAATGCCTCTGTATTCTCGATCAGTTTCTGCTTCTGCTGCTCATAGCCGATCAGGTCATCAAGCATCATATCTCCGGTCGTCGTGATCGGACTTAACAGACCATATTCCTTATCATTGCTGATGCGGAATGCCTTGTTGAGACCGAACTTGCCAACTCCGTATTTCTTGTAGAAGCCGGTTACCACCTCGTATATCTCTTCCTCTCCGGATGCCTGCTCGATCTGCGCGCTCAACTCCTGCACCTTTTCGCTGACACTCTTATTGTAGATCTGCTCGCTCTTCACGATTGCCTTGTAATTTAAGATCGTGGAGAAGCAGGAAATACCAAGCTCCAACTCGATCGGTCCAAAGTCATAGTCAAAAAGCTGCTTGAAAATATGAAAATCATTTCTTGCAAACACGTTAACCGTTCCATCATTGGAGCCCACCTTCTCGGATACTATGGAAAACGGATTCTCATTCATTGCCAGCAGGAATGCCAGATAATTGTGCCACAGATTTTTGTCAAAACCGTAGCGGGTGGAGATATCCAGCAGCCGGTTGATCTGCGCATAAATCTCCGTGATCAGCTCTTCCTTCACATAATCACCGGAGTAAAACTTCTCACAGATATCAGCCAGAGAATATAAAATATTATTCTCTTCTCCAAAATTTCTGTAAATTACAAGATTTGATGTTAAACGATACATTGTAGTATTACCTATGCCTTTCTCACGAAAATATTACATTCTGTCCGGTGCTTCCAGCCCCAGCAGATCAATCGCCTGCTCCAATACACTTCCAACCAGTCTGCTCAGCACGATCCACGACTGTCTCTCCTGTACGTCCTCGTTTGCCAGGATCTTGTTCTCATGGTAGAACTTGTTGTATGCATCACAAAGCTCATATACAAACTGGCAGATCTTATGCGGTGCCTGCTCCTGATAAGCGGCACTGACCGTATCACTCCATTTGGACAGGGCAAGCATCACGTCGGTAACCGTCTTGTTCTGTGCCGGAAGGATCCTGGCATCCCCGTCTACGTTGATTCCCTGTGCCTCAATCTTTGCATTTAACGACTTTGTTCTGACGATCGTGTAAAGAATATATGGTCCTGTATTGCCCTCGAAGGATGTGAAACGATCCACATCAAAGACATAATCCTTGGATGCCTGATTGCTGAGATCACCGTATTTGATCGCTGCAAGACCGATCTTAGCCGCAGCGTCGTTTAATACGTCCTCGTCCATGTCACGGTCCGCCATCTTCTCGCGCACCTCTGACTCAACATCGCTCAGAAGCTGTTCCAGGCGAAGCACTCCGCCGTCACGCGTCTTAAACGGCTTGCCGTCCTTGCCGTTCATCGTGCCGAAGCCGACAAAGATCAGATCAACATCATCCCCGATGATCTGTGTCTTTCTTGCGCAGCGGAATACCTGCTCGAAATACAGGGACTGACGCTTATCAACCACATAAATGATGCGGCTTGGATCAAACAGCTTTCTTCGTTCTACAATTGTAGCAAGATCTGTTGTATTGTATAAGGTCGCACCGTTTGACTTAAGGATCATACATGGTGGGATCTCCTTGGTATCGCTCTCTTCCTGCACGTCAACGACCAGAGCTCCCTGATCAATATGTGCATATCCGCCATCCTTCATATCCTGTACCATCTGCGGAATGTACGGCTGTGCATCAGACTCCTTCTTCCACAGGTCGAACTCTACGTTCAGGCGGGTGTAGATCTTACGGAGATCAGCGACAGATACATTGATAATATGCTGCCACAGTGCCAGATAACCTCTTCTGCCTGCCTGCAGCTCTGCAGTTGCGGTCTGTGCTTCCTCCTTATAATCCTCATGCTCCTTGGAATAACCGCTGGCATACGGATAGATCTCCTCGAGATCAGACATCGTAAACGGCGGCTCTGTCGGATATTCTCCATCATAGTTCTCTTCAAAATAGACAAGCTCCGGCTGACGGTGCTTTAACTCTGTAATGATCAGACCGATCTGCAGTCCCCAGTCGCCAAGATGAACATCACCAACCACCTTATGACCAAGATAGCGTGCTGTTCTCTTAATACTCTCACCGATCACGGCAGAACGGAGATGCCCGACATGAAGCGGCTTTGCGACATTAGCTCCGCCATAATCGATCACGATCATCTCCGGCTTGTCTGCTTTGTCGCAGCCAAACAGCTCGTCCTCGTTCATATGGTTGACAAAATCTGCGAGAAATGCATCGCTGACTGTCATATTGATAAAGCCCGGCATCTGTGCCACAATTTCCTTGAAGGTACTGCTGTCTTCCAGCTTCTCCACAACCTCATTGGCAATTTGGATCGGTGCCTTGTGATACTGCTTTGCCGCTGCAAGAGCACCATTACACTGATACTGGCAAAGATCCGGTCTGTTCGACAATGTTACCTTTGCATATTTCTGCTCATAACCAGCTTTCTCAAAAGCTGCACTAAGTTCTTCCTGTAATAATGTTATTATATTCTTCATGATCATCCTCTTTTCTGCGCACATGTTCTTCTCTGTCGTCCCCTCCCGGTGCGCTTTGGAAAGAACGCTTTATATATCAGCCGGTAATTTCATCCAGCAATTGAAAATAATTCTCGAAGGTCTTACGACAGCACATCGGGTCACGGATCACAATGCCCTCTGTACGCACACCTGTCACGGCAAACGCCATTGCCACGCGGTGATCCTGATAGGTCTCTATCTCTGCCGGCTGAGGTTCATCCGGATAAATGGTAACTCCATCCTCACGCTCCTCAAAACGAACCCGCAGCCGCTCCATATTCTCACAGATTGCATGCAGCCTGTCACATTCCTGCCCACGGATATGTCCGACATTGCGAATGCACACCGGACTGTCCGCATATGGTGCAATCGCCGCAAGGGTCAATGTCTGATCCGAAAAATCGCTCATGTCCACATCCACACCATGCAGACTGCCCGGCTCCGGTCCTGTTAAGAACAGCTCTCCATCCCGCCAGTCCAGCCGGCATCCCATCTGTTCTAAAACACTCAGAAACTTCATATCACCCTGCAGGGAATCCTGCCGCATGTTCCTTACACAGCAGGTACTTCCCGTGATCGCCGCCATCGCATAGAAATAACAGGCGGCGGAAACATCCGGCTCCACTGTATAATTCTGCGCCCGATATCCCTTTCTGCCTTCCACTCTGTAGCAGCGTTCGGATTCCTGCTCGACACCTGCATGGCCAAACTGTCTCATCATCTGCTCTGTCATCCGTACATAAGACAAAGCACTTCTCTGTCCGGTCAGGTGGATCGTCATATCATCAAAGTGAGACGGTGCTGTCATCAGAAGTGCGCTTAAAAACTGGCTGCTCCTGTCAATATTTAAGGATAACTCTCCCCGCTCCTGCCGATGACCGATCCCGGTCACATAAACCGGAAACGTACCTTCATCGCACAGATAATGAACACCGGCTCCAAGCTCTGTGAGTGCATCAAAAAGCTCTTTCATCGGCCGTTTCTTCATCTGCGCGGAAGCATCCAGCCGAAACTTTCCCACCGTCATTGCTGTCATCGCTGTCAGGAATCTTGCCGCCGTTCCGGCACTTCCCACATAAATATTCGCATTGCTCCGCGGTACTCTTCCGCCCATTCCCTGCAATGCTACTCTGAGCGCCTTTTCATCTACCTCTACGGTAAAACCCAGATCACGCAGTGCCTGCAAAAACACATTCGAATCATCACTGAACAATACACCGTCCAAGATAGATCTTCCCTCAGCAAGTGCCGCGAGAAGCAGTGCTCTGTTGGTGATGCTTTTGGAACCCGGCACAGTGACCATCAGATTAGAGTGGTATGGTAATTTCTTTCCCTGATATGTCTGCATGTCAAATCTCCCCGATTATATAAAGATCACTGGATCCATAAAGGATCAATATGTAGCAAATGCGTAGTCAAGAAGCTTCCTGATATCCTTATAGAGCTGTTTATGATCGCCCTTTCCATAAAAAGCACAGATCACAGTA
The DNA here is from genome assembly GCF_057878315.1 of Jutongia sp. Taxonomy (NCBI): domain Bacteria; kingdom Bacillati; phylum Bacillota; class Clostridia; order Lachnospirales; family Lachnospiraceae; genus Jutongia; species Jutongia sp. The sequence continues at coordinate 15,918 of NZ_DBLXSO010000008.1, forward strand.
TTGCCCTTTTTGTCAACGGCTGTTGCCACAAGACAGTGTCCTGCTGCACGCGTCGTTCCTGTCTTACTGCCGATGATCTTATATTTCTTATTCTTGACCATCTTCTTGTAGTCACTATAAAATGCATTGGTACTCTCGATCACAAATGATTTCTTAACACCAACCGGCTGTACACGGTACTTATGCTTTGCTACGATTCTTTTGATCACAGGATTCTCCATGGCCGCCTTCGACACTTTGATAAAATCAGCTGCCGTCGTATAGGTTCCGTAATATCCGCTCCCCTTGTCCAGCCCGATCGGATTGTCAAAATGGCTGTGCATCATGCCAAGAGCCTTCGCCTTCTCATTCATCCACACCACGAAATCCTTCTGACTTCCTGCAGTTCCCTGTGCGAGAGCCACTGCAGAGCCTGCATCAGATACGATCAAAAGCATATGAAGATACTGCTCTACCGTATAGGTTCTGCCCGTCTTCAAGTTCAATGCAGAAGCATCGGACGGAACCATTCTGCGGATCTTTTTGGTATATTTGATCTCTTCATCTGTTCCTGAATACTCCAAAACTGTCAATGCAGTCAGCAGCTTTACTGTGCTTGCCGGATATATCCTTTTGTTCGCATTACTCGACAGAATCTTTTTGCCACTTCCGGCATCGATCATGTAATATGCATGCGACGTTGTCTTGGGTTTTGCTGCTGCCTGTGCTTTGGCTGTCGGGACAATTGTTGTCAACATCGACAGAACAAGCAGGAATACGATACACTTTCTTGTATTCTTCATCTCCATCCTCATTTCCGTACATATCTCTAATGCACTTTTTCTTCCTTTTTGATCCTAGCCAAATATTATAACACATAATTTTCATTTACGCTATCCGTCAAATGTGATACATTATTCTATAACACAGAAAGGATGGGTGATCATATGTCAAACCCTATAGACGGACTTCTCACAAAAGAGCAGACAGATCTGATATTCGAAAATATGAGCGATGGTGTCCTGATGGTCAACGAAGACGGTATCATTACATATATGAATTCAGCCTGTGCCAAGCTCCTTCATGTCTCTGCGCCGGACGTGATCCGCAGCTCCTTTACGGATCTGTTCCTGCAGGACAAGAAGAACCGCGCATTCAATAAGCTGTTCAAAAACAGTATGGAAAAGGGACAGCTCACCGATAAAACAACAGTGAAATATACTCCCACAGATGTAAAGGACAGCTCCTATCTGACCATCGATATCAGCCTGATGCAGCAGGAAAATACATCAATCCGGCGAAAGGAACCATTTCAGGGAATGATCGTTCTGATCGAAGATGTCACAGACAGCCAGCTTCTTCAGCAGCATGACCATGACTGTGCCTATATCTTTGCCGGTCTGATCCTATGTATCAGTATATATCTGGCAGCCTGGAGCTTCTGTCGCTTCACCCTGCACATTCCGCTGACAACACACGACTATACTCTGATGATCGAGGTCATCACCTTTGTGCTGTTTCTTGAAATTGCATTTTGTACGAGGTTTTCCTTAAGGGAGATCGGTCTGATTCCAAACATCTCCCGATTCCGTACCAACCTCAAAGAGACACTTACCACCGGCATGATCTCCTGTCTGGTGATCATCCTTGCAAAGCTTATCCTGTCGCTTGCCGGCATAAAGATCAAGGGCTACTTTATCGGTGGCTCTCTGCAAGGTGCATACATTTATATCTTCACTGCATTTATTCAGGAATTTCTCGCCCGTGGAGTGATCCAGAAGAGCGTAAAATCCCTGCTGCATGTGAAATACCAGAAGCAGCTCAGCATCTTCCTGACCTCTCTGTTATTCTCCCTGATGCATCTGCCCTTTGGTTTCTATTTCATGCTGGGTGCATTCCTGTTAAGCCTTGCACTTGGTGCAATCTTTGAACGTCAGAAGGATATCTGGGGCTGTGCACTGCTCCACTGGGGCTGCGGTTATCTTGCGATGTGTCTGTTCTTCTGACAGGAGCCGGTACAAGCAGATCGGAACACTCCGGGTTTCCTATACATTTAAAACAAACGGACCAAAGAAAATTCATTCTCTTCGGTCCGTTTATTTTATTCCATCGCCGTCATCAACTGCGGCGGCTTTCTGCTTACATGTCCAACGCCTTCTTGATATCTCCAAGTCGAAAGCCCTTCCGGTATAACTTCCCGGCAATCTTCTGCTTCTCCTCATAGGAAAACTCAGTCTCTCCATGCGTGAGCTTGCGCAGCGCTGTCTGCAACGCAGCGTCATCATTCTCACATACGTTCTCTATCGCCAGATCAATATACTCCTCCGGCACATGGCGCTGATACAGATCCTGCCGCAGCCTCTGTCTGCTCCGCTGTTCATGATGGAACTCTACAAAATGAACGGCATATCTGTAATCATCCAGATAATGAAACGACTTGACATACTCGATTGCCTCTTCAATGGCTCCCTCGGAAAATCCCTTCAACGACAGCTTGTCACGAAGCTGCCACTCGGTCCGATCCATATACTTCAAAAGAGACATCGCCTTCTTCTTGGCTTCTAATGATTCGTCCTGCATTAATACGCTCCGTCCTTATCGTGCTTTCACGGCTTCCCCCCGGACTCGGCAGCGCTGTCCGGTCTGACTCCCCTCATTGCCTTCCCTTAAGATAATCTGTCCTGTCAGACTTACTTTCCCTTCGGTGCGCCAGCCTTATCCTGTGCGTCTGCCGGTGCGGCATCATTCTGCTCTGCCACTGCATCCGCATCCTCTGAGCCATCTGCGGACGGGATTCTCTTAGCGCGAACCTTGTCCTCGACTTCCTTCATGATATCCGGATGCTCCTTTAAGAACTGCTTTGCATTCTCACGACCCTGACCGATCTTATTCCCATTGTATGCATACCATGCACCACTCTTATTGATAATATTGTCATTGGCAGCCAGATCAAGAATATCTCCCTCTCTGGAAATGCCAATGCCATAGACAAGATCCACCTCAGCCTCACGGAATGGAGGTGCTACCTTATTCTTAACAACCTTGATCTTAGCTCGGTTTCCAATAGCCTCTCCGTCCTTCTTGATCACCTCACCACGACGTACCTCCAGGCGAACAGAAGAATAATACTTGAGCGCCCGTCCACCGGTTGTCGTCTCCGGATTACCAAACATCACACCGACCTTCTCACGGAGCTGGTTGATAAAGATAACGGTACAGCTTGTCTTACCAATGATACCGGTCAGCTTACGAAGAGCCTGTGACATCAGTCGCGCCTGCAGACCCACATGGGAATCGCCCATATCTCCCTCGATCTCAGCCTTCGGTACAAGTGCCGCCACAGAGTCAACAATAATAATGTCGATCGCCCCGGAACGAACCATCGTCTCCGTGATCTCCAGAGCCTGTTCTCCATTGTCCGGCTGGGATATGTATAAATTGTCAATGTCAACGCCGATCCGCTTCGCATAGACAGGATCCAGCGCATGCTCCGCATCAATAAATCCGGCGATACCGCCAAGCTTCTGCACCTCTGCTACAATATGAAGTGCTACCGTGGTCTTACCACCTCCCTCAGGACCGTAGATCTCCACAACTCTTCCTTTCGGAATACCTCCTACTCCAAGTGCAAGATCCAGCCCCAGAGAACCTGTCGGGAATGTCTCCACGTTCATATGGGTATTGTCACCGAGCTTCATCACCGAGCCCTTGCCGTATGCCTTCTCGATCTGTGCAACAGCAGACTCCAGTGCCTTTCGTTTATTCTCATCGATCTTAATTTCCTTTGCCATAATCTTCCTCACTTTCTTACGAACAAGTGTTCTTATTCATTAAGCATAAACTATTTTCGGACTGCTGTCAACAGTAAATATTTCAGGTGGTCAAATCTTATCATAATTTTATGCCCGCTACAATTATTTTTACAGTTTCCTTATATTTTTCATAAAATTTTTAGTTATGCTTCATAACATACTTCTGCGTATATTTCGTCACATACTCCTGCGTGATCAGATGATAGTTGTTCATCGCATTCAGCGTCCTGAAAAACTGATCTCTGGTGACCGGTGCCTCCACAAGCTCCTCCAGTACACTTTCCATTTTCTGACGGTACTCCTCCAACGTATAAACATTATTCTTGCATAAAATGCCATAACGATAGATATCTTTAAAATATTCATCAAACCGTCCGGAGGTATTCACCGCATCATCCACAAGAAACGGTGCTCTTGTCAGAATACTGAAAATCCCCTTCATAGAGGTATTGGTAAATGAAATTCCCGGATGGATCGTAAACAGATTCTTCACATATACGATATGTCCGTTTTTTGTATTTTGCTTATATTCCGGCAGATACGGCTTATATACGCCCGTCATGAAACCGGAATATTGAAATGCCAGATAATCCTGTTCGGGATCTGCCGGCATATTTTTATGATAATGCACGCCCTTAATATCATTAAAAGGAATCTTAAACTCTCTGGCACTGCGGTCCATGATCAGAAGATGCAGATAATGATCCGTCCGCCAGACGATTGCCGGTGCCTGTTGTATTTTCTCCGCCGGATAAGAATCGACCATCGCAAACACATGCTTCTGCTTCACCTGATGCTCTTTGGCAAGTTTTTTAAACTTACGCGCATTAAAGGAAGATAAGTACTGAAGCTTTTCTTTCTCCTGTTCCTTTTGCTTCTTCTCCTCTTCCTTTTCGCGGTCTTCCTGTCCCTCCTGCATTTCGCCGGATGCATCCAATCCTTCGACTCCTTTAGCAGACAGCTTCTCCCTGCGCCTGCGGTCGCTGCGCTCAATCTCGGTCAGTGAGGCTGACTGTGATGTCACAAATGCCGACAGCGCGCAGACAAAGGCTCCCGTTCCGAACGCAAAGGATCCAAGCACTGCCGCAAGTACGCCAAACAAAACCGCAGCAAGTCCCATGATAACGATCGACCACAAAAATACTCTTGCTTTGGCACTGCCATAAAACATCGTATGCAGAATCTTATTCATCATCGCCGCAGTCTTCCCCCCTCATACTTCTCATATGTCTCCAGACAATGAAGAAGCGTATCATAGTGCTCCTGTGAAGATCCTTCCTCCAGCACAATATCAAGTGCCGCCGCCAGATTATTCAGATAAAGCTCATTGATATAATCACGCATACCGGTAAGAATCTGCCGTTTCTCGCGGTATGTCTCCGCATCCAGAAGTGCAAGGAAACCTCTCCTTGCAATCTCCTCCTCCGGCATTCTCCCGGTCAGCCTTTTCTCTCCCTGATCATTGATCAGAATTTCCCGTAATTCTTCATCGCTGACCGGTTCTGCCATCATTTCCTTTCTACTGCTTTCCTGCAATTGTCCGGAATCGGTCTGTCCGTTTTCCGGGACAGATTTATTTTGTGACCGGAACACACTATCACCGTCTTCCTTCTGAAAACGTACCTCCACAAAACGATACTCCTGCGCCGCCTCCGGATAACGCGTTCTGTCAAGCCTGTCTGTAAACATGGACAATGGTCTTACCCATGTCTCAAACGGCGGATACATCGCCTGATACACCACCATTTCCTCTCCGCTCTCCGAATGCTTTGCAATCGTGCGTACCTGATATATATTCCCTTTAAAATGCCGATAAAATGCTCCCGGCACCGGTCTGTTCTGATTCATCGCTTTCCCCTCCTGTCTTCTCTCATTATAGGATGTTTTGCAATGATTATCAATTTCTTTTTGCTGTCTGCATCCTGCCGCAAACACACGCACATATGCTTGACTTTTTCGATCGCTATGATATACTGGATTCAGATTTTGTCGAACGGCAGAAGAAGGGGCATACCACCGCGGGTATGATTCTTTTTCTGTCGTTTTTTTATCAGAATACAAGCAGCGCAGTCCTTTTACTGCCGCATCAGAAAGGAAACATATTATGAATATTACAGAACAGGCAAAAGAAATCTTTGACAACATCAAAACAGTTGCTCCGGTTGTACACAATATTTCCAACTACATCACCGCAACCGACTGCGCCAATATGACGCTGGCATGCGGCGGCTCTCCAACTATGGCAGATGATCCGGAGGAAGTTGCCGATATCTCCGCAGGCTGCAACGGCTGCGTGATCAATATGGGTAACACCGGCGGATTTCTGGAGGAGTCCATGCTGCGTATGGGACGCAAGAACAACGAAATCGAGCATCCTGTCATTTTTGATCCGGTTGGAGCCGGAGCCGCACACCGCCGCAACGCCGTTCTGGAAAATCTGATGAACAGCATCCGTTTCACCGTAATCCGCGGCAATATCTCCGAGATCAAATATGTTGGTGACAAGAGTTCCCACGCCAAGGGCGTAGATGCTGCCAATGAGGATCTTGCAAACGAGGATAACATTTATGAAATTGCAGAATACGCCAAAAAGATCAGTGCCATCACCTGCTCTGTGATCGCCATCAGCGGTCCGATCGATGTTGTTGCCAACGCAGACACTGCTTATCTGATCCGCAATGGTCATCCTATGATGTCACGCATTACCGGTACCGGCTGCATGCTGACCAGTGCGATCGGTGTCTTTGTATCCGCCAACCCTTATAAGGCTCTCGAGGCTACTGCAACAGCAATTGCCGCTTACGGCTATGCCGGTGAGCTTGCCTACGAAAAAACTGTCCGGACAGAAGGCGGCACCGGTTCTTTGCGCACCTTCCTCATCGATTATATGAGCAGAATGGACTACGAAACCTTCTTAAAGGGAGCTAAGATCGAGCGCGTATAACACTGATACAATCCGTGGCATCGTCGAATTCAAAACATCCTATCATAAATTCAGATAACAAAAGGAGATAAAAATGTCATATCCATTAAGAAATGATGCACTTACCTTATATGCGATCACTGATCGTTACTGGTTAAACGGCAGCCGTCTTGCCGATGTTGTAGAAAACGTTCTCAAAAACGGAGCGACGTTTCTGCAGCTTCGCGAAAAAGAATTTTCCCATGAAGAAATGGTACAGGAAGCAATGGAGATCAAAGAAATTGCTGCCAGGTATCGGGTTCCGTTCGTCATCAACGATGATATTTACGCCGCCAAAGAAATTGATGCCGATGGCGTCCACATTGGTCAGAGCGATATGGAATATCAGAAAGCCAGACAAATCCTCGGACCGGATAAGATCATCGGTATTTCCGCCAGCACACTCGAGGAAGCGGTTGCCGCCGAGAAGGCAGGTGCAGACTATATCGGCGTCGGTGCCGTATTCCCAACCGATACGAAGGCAGATCATATCCCGGTTACCTTTGAGGAGCTGAAGCAGATCACTGATACCGTTTCCATCCCTGTTGTCGCTATTGGCGGAATCAATGCCGATAATCTGACAAAGCTTGCCGGAACAGGCATTGACGGCATCTCTGTGATCTCTGCCATCTTCGGTCAACCGGATCCCGGAATCGCCACGAAAGAACTGCTCGCACGCACAAAGGAGATACTCTCATGAATACCATAAAAGAAGCCGGACTTTATATTTTCGACATGGATGGGACGCTTCTTGATTCCATGGGAGAATGGACACACCTTGGACGCAGCTTTCTGCTGTCCAGGCAGATCCAGCCTCCTGAGAATCTGGAGGACATCATCGAAACAATGACAATGGATGAATCCGCTGCCTATTTCCGGACACTCGGCGTCTCCGGAGACATTGCCTCGATCAATCATGATGTCATGCAATTGATCCATGATTCTTACCGGCTGCAGATCCCATTAAAACCCGGGGTACTTTCTTTACTGAAAAATCTGTCCACCAAAAAGGACAGTATCCTCTGCGTCCTGACAACCTCAGAGCGCGACTGCGCTGAGAATGCCTTTCGACGTCTTGGAATACTGTCCTATTTTAAGGACATACATACCAGCTTTGAAATCGGTCTCGGTAAACGCACCGGCGATATTTACAAGTATGTATGTGATCTTTATCAGGTACCACCTTCGAATACGGTTGTCTTCGAGGATGCTCCTTATGCCATCCATGCTGCCAAAGAAGCCGGATGTTATGTTTATGCTGTTCCGGAGGAAACCTACCGCGCAGACTGGGAGGACTGTGTAAACACAGCCGATGATGTATTCCAGCCATGATCAAGCGGTCCGTTTCCATGACCCAGTTCAAGTCCTGTGGACATGGCACCGCGCACATATTCCTTGGCACGTCCCACGGATTCTTCCAATGAGTAACCAAGCGCAAGTCCGCTTGCGATCGCAGAGGACAGGGTGCAACCGGTCCCGTGTGTATTGCTGCATTCAATGCGCTCTGCCGGAAACCATACCGGTTCACCCACATATAACAGATCATCCGCTGCCTGCTGCATATGACCGCCCTTTAAGAGTACCTGACAGCTATATCGCTGCCACAGCTTCTTCGCCGCAGCTTCCATGTCGAAGACGGTTGTGATGCAGTTCTCCGGTACCGGTTCACTGCTCTGTAAATGTTCCTCTTCAGTCTGGATCGTCCCTGCAAGAATCGCCTGTATCTCCGGAATGTTGGGCGTCACAAGCTCAGCCATCGGAAACAGTCGTTCCAGCATCAAACGTTCCCCTTCCGGCTCCAGAAGACATCGTCCGCTCGTCGATACCATGACCGGATCTAATACAATATGGGAGGGCTGATATTCTTCAAGCAGATCAGCCACCGCCTCCACAGCTTCTGCGGTAGAAAGCATGCCGATCTTAACGGCATCCGGCTTAATATCCTTAAGCACCGCTTCCAACTGCAGACGAATCATTTCGCCGGTTACGCTCTGCACGCCGGTCACACCGCATGTGTTTTGTGCCGTCACTGCCGTGATCACACTCATACCGTATACACCAAATGCAGACATTGTCTTTAAATCTGCCTGTATTCCGGCGCCTCCACTTGAATCCGAACCGGCAATTGTCAATACAACCGATAATTTTTTCATTTTATTCATCGAAAATTGATACAATCTCCCCGTCCAAAATCTTGTTCATATTCTTTACTGCACAGAAGTTACCACACATAGAGCAGGTATCCTCCTTCTCCGGAGCTGCCTCGGCACGGTATCTTCTCGCCTTCTCCGGATCAATCGAAAGCTCAAAGGTCTTCTCCCAGTCAAGGGCGCGGCGGGCTGCTGCCATCTCATCATCCCAGTCTCTTGCACCCGGAAGTCCCTTCGCAATATCAGCGGCATGCGCTGCGATCTTGGAAGCAATGATTCCTTCCTTTACATCGTTCAGATCCGGCAAACGCAGGTGCTCAGCCGGTGTTACATAGCACAGGAAGGATGCGCCATAAGTTGCTGCGATTGCCCCACCGATTGCAGAAGTAATATGATCATAGCCCGGTGCAATATCCGTAACGAGAGGTCCAAGTACATAAAATGGTGCTCCCTTACAGATTGTCTTCTGAATCTCCATATTCGCTTTGATCTGATCAAGCGGCATATGACCCGGTCCCTCGATCATAACCTGAACATCCTTTTCCCAGGCACGTCTTGTCAGCTCACCAAGTGTGATCAGCTCCTGAATCTGGGAAACATCGGATGCATCCTTCAAACAGCCCGGACGACATGCATCACCAAGGCTCATCGTAACATCATATTCTCTGCAGATATCCAGCACTTCATCATAATACTCGTAGAATGGATTCTCATTACCGGTCATCTCCATCCATGCATAAATGATGGAACCGCCACGGGATACGATGTTCATCAGACGTTTATCCTGACGGAAATGACGTGCTGTTTCCTTATTGACGCCACAGTGGATCGTCATGAAATCAACGCCGTCCTCCGCATGCATTCTGACAATGTCGAGCCACTCCTTCGCGGTGATCTCCTTTAATGCCTTGTGATAATATACGACTGCATCATAAATCGGTACGGTACCGATCGTTGCCGGACACTCTGCCGTCAGCTTGCGGCGAAACTTCTGTGTATCTCCGCTGGAGCTTAAGTCCATGATCGCCTCTGCTCCCATATCAACGGCACTCTTGACCTTTTCCATCTCCATGTCAAGATCAGTCCAGTCACGGGATGTTCCAAGATTGACATTGATCTTTGTGCGAAGCGCACTTCCGATTCCGTTCGGTTCAAGTACCTTGTGGTTCTTATTCGCCGGGATGATTGCCTGCCCCTTTGCGATCAGGTCACGAAGTACCTCCACATCCATTTTCTCTTTGGCAGCAACCTTCTCCATTTCCGGAGTGATGATATTCTTCCTTGCTGCATCCATCTGTGTTGTGTAATCCATAATCTACCTCACTTCTTCCTTTTTAACTGACTCAGACTTTGCGCACTCAGTATATAACTGTGGTCATAAAAATATTATGGTGCACGTTTTAATTTTTAATAATAGCTGTGCGAAGTTTGAGTAACTCATAATAAAATAAACATACGCCCGGGAGCATTTTCGTATATCGCGGATGACACATTTCCATACAAAAAGTGCTCCGGATATATTCATCTGAAGCACTGTAATTTGTAAGAATATGATGTTATACAAAGCAAATCTATCTTCCTACGCCGGAATTATCCGAATCAGGTTCATGGGTCGGACATCTTTCGTCCCTCTCAGCCGTAACAGCTCCCCAGACAAATTATCTCTTTTAGTATAGTGAGGGTCACGCTGTCTGTCAAGCATACAAAAGAAGAATCCATTCATTTACAATTTATCAATTTCATGTACACCTGCACAAAATTGCAAAATTATAACAGCTGAAATCCCACAATTCCGATAATACAGACAATTCCACCCAGCACACTGAGAAGATCGTGCTCCTCTTCTTTTCTGGCAATGCCCCAGAAGAAAAGCACCACAAGGATCATCGGCTGGATGAAGGAATAATTAGCAAGGCTTACCGCGATCACGGCATTCTCGCCAAGCAAACCCGCAACATTCGGAATCTTGGTCAGAACGACAAACAGACCTCCGTTTCTCTTTTCCTTAAAGAGCCGAACCGGATGTACCACCGGTAAAAGGATCAGAGCAAGAAGGATCAATGCAAAATAAAGACACATTGTTGAGGATATGTACGGCTCTGCCGCTGCGATCACAAAACCATAGCCGTATTTCGCCGCCAGATAGACAATGAGCGGAAGAAGAATTTTCCCATAATGAATGGTTTTTCTGCCCGCCTGTGCGATCAGTATAAGGCCGACTACCGTCACTGCAATAAATGCAAGACGCACCCACGAAAACACCTGTGTCTTCATGGCAATGTCCGTAAAATAGGACGCAAACAGGCAAATTCCAAGCCATGCCTTTAATTCAAACGCCGACATATCCCGAAGGATCAGTGCTGACATCTGAAACTCCAGCATCTTGGAAGCGGTCAACAGAAGGATCGCTGCCACTGCCGGCAGCCCCCACACAACGTGCGTATCAACAAACGGCAACGTAAATGTCATAAATACCGCAGTTGCTGCTGCCATCAGGAATGTCAGTTCATTACCATTAAATTTAATCTTGGCAACTGCATATTTATCACTCAGCGAACAGATCGTGTAGCACAAAACTACCATTAACATTAATAACATAATATTCCGATATTCCTTTCTCAGCCCGCAGCCGTACTCCACAGGCGTAGTGTCTTCATTCCTGTTTCGTCGGTAACAGGAAAACAGAGACAAACTTTTCGATTGCCGGAAAATCTGTCCCTGCTTTTATCTTGTGATGTTGAGGGAAAAATATATGCCCCCTGCAGCATCTTATTCCGCTATATTATTACTGATTCGACATTGCAATCAGCTCCTGCAGCATCTTCGGAAGCTCCGTCTCCATGTTCTCATCGGAGAACTGGCAGGTTCCTACTGCCTTATGACCACCACCGCCGTACTTGAGCATCAGGCTTCCGACATTGACATTAGAGGTCTTATTCAAAATGCTGTAGCCAACTGCTGCAGAACATCCTGCACCGCCCTTTCCGTTTACGATCCAGCAGGAAATATTCTGTTCCGGATACATGCTGTAGATCATAAAACGGTTACCGGAATAGATCGGATCAACACCGCGAAGATCGGATATGATCACATTGCCCTCGACGTGTGTATGTGCCTTGACCATTTCCTGAAACTTCTCAGACTGCTCATGATAAATCTCAATACGTTCCACCACATCCGGCAGTGCCAGGATCTGATCCGTAGTCATTGTCCGGCAGGCGTCGATCAATTCTTCCATTAGCTGATAGTTCGGAATCCGGAAATTACGCCAGCGCCCAAGACCGGTACGTGGATCCATAATAAATCCGACCAGGATCCATCCGGTCGGATGAAGGATCTCATCAATCGTCAGATTGGCGGAGTCTACCTTGTCCACCGCCTCCATCATCTCATCAAACTGTGGAAACTTCTCCTTACCGCCATAATATTCATAAATAATTCTGGCACAGGATGGAGTCAGACGACTCTCTCCTTTATATTTGCCGGCTAACTGCTGTCTCTCATGCTCGCTGGAATGGTGGTCAAACCAAAGACCACAGCCCTCCACATAAGGAACATTTGCCAGACAATCATCCTCCGTAACCTCAATCAGACCATCCTGCAGATCCTTCGGATGTGCAAACTTCCAATGATCAATGATCCCGGCTTCCTTTAACAGTGCCGCACATGCTAACCCATCAAAATCAGATCTGGTTACTAACCTCATGATAATACCTCCATTCCTTTGTTAACCCACATATACACTGCGGTGATCCATTCTCTCGTAACTCACCTGTAAACACCGCAGCAAACGGCTTCTTTCATGCAGCCACCAATGCTGCCTCTTCTCTATTATACTATACCACGGCAAACACGGCAACATCATTGTACGTTGATCGGCTTATGCATTCGCCTTTTCTAACATCTCACAAACCTTGATCAGAATTGCACTTTCCAGACGCTTTCTCTGAATCTTGCAGGACATCTCATGAACCTTATGAATGTCTCCATTATAAATATAGTTGTTTGCATTACAGCCACCGCTGCAGTAAAACTTCGCCCAGCACTTCTGGCAGGATGGCTTGGAATAAACATGTGCCCCCGCAAATTCCTTCTTGATCTCCTCATTGAAGGTGCCTTCCTCAATATTACCCATGCAGTATTCCTCATGTCCAACAAACTGATGGCATGGATAAATATCTCCATCCGGGGTGATGGAAACATACTCGTTACCACTGCCGCAGCCACGCAGACGTTTGATCACACACGGTCCCTGCTCCAGATCGATCATGAAATGGAAAAAATTCAGGAATCCACCGTTCTTCTTGAGTTCCATCAGACGGTCTGCCAGCTTATCATACTCCTCGCAGATACGATCCAGATCTTCCTCCGTGATCGCATACTCTACTTTCGGATCCTCCACAACCGGCTCCACCGAGATCTGATCAAAGCCCTGCTCATACAGATGGAATACATCCTCGGAAAAATCCAGATTGTACTTTGTATATGTTCCACGGACATACCATTCCTTATCGCCACGCTTCTCCACAAGTTTTTTAAAATTCCTGACGATGCGATCATAGCTTCCTGTTCCGTCTGCACGCACACGCATCCGGTCATTGACTTCCTTTCGTCCATCGATGGAAAGAACAACATTATACATTTCCTTGTTGATGAAATCAATCGCATCATCATCCAGAAGCATGCCGTTTGTTGTGATCGTAAAACGGAAATGCTTACCGTATTCCTTCTCCTTGCTTCTGGCGTAAGCTACGGTCTGCTTTACTACATCGAAATTCATCAGCGGCTCACCACCGAAGAAATCAAGCTCGAGATTCTCTCTTCCCACAGACTTCTCCAAAAGAAAATCAATGGCTGCCTTAGCGGTTTCCAGAGGCATCAGCTTACGTCCCGTACCAAAATCTCCCGTGGATGCAAAGCAATACTTGCAGCGCAGATTACAGTCATGGGAAATATGAAGGCACATTGCCTTGATCGGCGAATTGATCGCTGTTTCGGCATAGACAGCATACGGATCTCCGCTGAAAAGCACTTTGTCATGGTAAAGCTCTAAAATCTCTCCATAGCACTCCTCAACCTGCTCCCTTGTATACTTGTCTGCCAGCGCTTTCACTGCCTCTTCCGGACATGCCTCTGCCAGCGGTTCCTCCAGATGATCCAGCAGATCATAAGTAAGATCATCCACCAGATGTACTCCACCGCTGTTTACATCCAATACAATATTTAAATCCTTTGCTTTAAATTTATGAATCATAATTATCCTTTCTTAATTCAGATCACCCACACCAGATATGTCAGCGCATCGAGCCTGTGTGATCCGATACATTACCCGTGGGAAATTTGAAACTGTAACATGTAAATAGCTGCTGCAATAATAAATTGCAGCAGCTATCTGCTTTCAGCGCAATCACAACAATTATTTGTCGTCATCCTCTCTTGCACACTTCTGGTTTCCCACCGTACAAGATGTCTTACATGCAGACTGGCAAGATGCCTGACACTTACCACAGCCGCCCTTCTTAGCGGACTCACTTAAGTTTGCCTTGTTTAATGTCTGAATATGCTTCATGATATCCTCCATCCTTTCATAAGTTCTAAACATAATTATTTATATTATTGTATCACATTTCTCATAAATTTCAACCTTCTGGTCAAATTTTCCTCAAAAAGCAGGAAGAAACTGGCAAAATATTTTACCTGCAATTGCAGATAATAGAAATCAGGATAAGCAAAACAAAAGCCTATCCCGCCGAAAAAGATATGAATCTGCTGCGGCAGAATGAAATCAATCGGCAAAACCAATATCAAGGAGGTAGAAAAAATGACAAACAGCCAGAGTTCAAAAATGGAAGTTCCACAGGCAAAAGAAGCTATGGACAAGTTCAAGATGGAGGTTGCCAGTGAGTTAGGAGTACCACTTAAGAACGGTGGTTACAACGGAGATCTGACATCCGCACAGAACGGTTCCGTTGGTGGCGAGATGGTTCGTCAGATGATCAAGCGTCAGGAAGAATCTATGGCAGGTAAATAATCAATCATCTGTCAACACAAATATTTTCCATGGGTTGACATGGAAAAAGGGCTGAGAATGATCTCAGCCCTTTTGATATATCGCAAAAATTCTTACAGCTCGATATACTTACCTTCACCATTGTCTCCGTTGATGACATAATATGCCTTGCCTTCCTCAGAGTTGATGTAAACCTTCAGATCCTTGATACGTCCGATCTGATGACCCTCGTTCTTGTAAGCCTGCTCGATCAGAGAAACAACCTGGCCGGCCTCAACCTGCTTGCCATCAAACTCGAAGTAAACTTCCTGAACGCGTGGCTCAGCCTTCTTAGCTACAGGCTTTCTTCCACGTTTCTTAGGCTCTGCCTTCTTAGCTGCAGGAGCTTTCTTTGGTGCCTCTGCCTTCTTGGTCTCAGTCTTCTTTGGTGCTTCTGTCTTCTTAACTGTATCTGCTGTCTTAGCTGCAGGAGCGGCTGCCTCTGTCTTCTTAGCTGCTGCTACGGTTGCGGCTGCTGCTGTTACTGCTGCGTTTGTCTTAACTGCGGTCTCCTTTTTTGCGGTAGTATTTTTCTTGTCTGCCATAATACTTCTCCCTTTCATAACTAAAGAAATAATTAACAACTTAATCTACGATAAAAAGTTTATAGCGTTTTCCGAAAAGTTTCAACCCTTTTTTCAATTTTTGTTACTATTGTATAATTATTTGAATTTTGTTACAAAAAATTATAAATATTGCCTTGTTTTTCCAGTGCTTTTTATTTCATTTTCGGTTTAAAAATCAACGATCCGATATACCCAAAAATGATTGCACCGGAAACGCCAACCGAACATGCCGTAAAACCGCCTTTAAATAATCCGATAAATCCTTCCTGATCAATTGCTTCTTTCATACCGTGAAATAAAACATTTCCAAAACCAAGAAGCGGAACCGTCGCTCCGGCACCTGCCCATTTTTCGAAAGGCTCGTACCATCCAAGTGCTCCGAGTATGACGCCGGTGCAGACAAGCAACACCATGATCCTTCCCGGCAAAAGCTTTGTATTGTCCATTAAAATTTGTACAATGACACAGATAAATCCACCCACAATAAATGCCCAAACATAATTCATATTTTTCGGTTCTCCTTTTTCCAAATTTTATTACATAATTTTTCAAAAAACGCTACGTTTCTTTTTCTTATTTTCTGTCATTTTCTCCGGCACTTTCCAGGATAACTGCATGTGCAATTCCCGGTACACTTTTTCCTTCATTAAAACTTACCGGTGACAAAAGTGCTCCGGTCGGAACAAACAAAACACGCTTCCATTCCTGATTTTTTAACTTCTGCAGAATATAGCCGGTCAGCATGACCGCGCTGCAGCCACAGCCGCTTCCACCGGACTGTACATTCTGGTCATCCCGATAAATTTCAATGCCACAGTCGATATATCTGTCCGCAATGTCATACCCCTTTGCCTGCAGAATATCCAGCAGGATCTGTCTTCCAACTTCTCCCAGATCACCTGTGATGATCTGATCATAGTCCTCCGGCTTTCTCTGAAAATCATTCAGATTCGCTGCGATCACGTCAGCCGCAGCCGGTGCCATACAGGCTCCCATATTCATACTGTCCTTGACACCATAATCTACGATCTTACCGGTGGTAACACCGCGTACCTGTACGATTTTTTGGACATCCGTTTTGCGGGACAGTTTCTTCTTCGTATCAAACTGCGAGGATAGAACAACTGCCCCGCTTCCCGTCACAGTCCAGGTTGCCGCCTGCGGACGCTGGTTGCCATAACCCAACGGGAAACGAAACTGCTTTTCTGCACTGGCAAAATGGCTGGACGTAAGTGCCACGACACGATCCGCAAAACCGCCGTCCACTAACATTGATCCGATTGCCAGTGATTCCCCCATCGTCGAGCACGCACCATACACACCAAAGATCGGGATGTCCAGATTCATCAGACCAAACGAGGATGCAATGAGCTGTCCGAGCAGATCGCCCGCCACAACATAGCGGATATCCTTTTTCTTTAAGCCGCATTTTTCGATTGCCATCTCCGCTGCAATCTGCTGAAAGCGTTCTTCCGCTTCCTCCCATGTCTCCTGTCCCGCCATCGGATCCTTTATGACATGATCAAAATATTTTCCGTAGGGTCCCTGTGCTTCTTTTTCTCCAACAACAGACGCCGCCCCTACGATCAGGGGCGGACAGTCAAATTCTACGCTTTGTTTTCCGATTTCTTTTTTTGCCATCCGGCACCTCCTTTTCCGCACAAAATGTGCATACCTTTTATGCCTATTTTTTCCAATGAAGGTACCGATTATTCATAATAATCTCACAAAACTTTCCACAGCAATGAAACGAAATCGCTCATAATATTTCTTATGTCCAATTACTGATAATAGAATTTTGCCTGCCAAAGAACTTGAAAATCCGTGAGCTATGACAAAAAAATTGTCTTGTCACTAACGGATTTCGAAAAGTCTAATTGCTTTGCTGCTTTGATTTTTGATAAACGCATCCTACCGTACTCGCCCCGAGGTGGGCTCAGTCGTGCGGATGCGCATTTATCAAAGCATTGCAAAGCAAAGACTTTTCAGAAATCCTACTGATCTGCGTCAATTTTTTGTCATAGTTCACGGATTAATCTGTTTTACGAGGCAAAATTATTATTTGTTTTCAGGACATAAGAAATATTATGAACCTACATTAACATTTCGTGAGGAAAGTTTTCGTAACATGATTATGAATCCTGTGAATTTTTTGGAAATGCTTTTTCATTTTTGCCGGTATATTTGATAAATAATTTCTGAAGTTTGAGGGCATATTTTTTGTCGAGATAATAACTTTTTATGTCGTCGCCGTCTACGGCTCCCCATGTGAAAAGCCCTGTTTTATCGTCCTGATAATCGGACCAGTACAGAATGTTTTTTGTGTCGTTGTCCCAGCGAAACAGTATCTGTGTATCCCACAATCCAAGATCCTCCGGCGAATATTTTGGATCTTTTTCTTTTTGATAAATTCTTGTTTTTTGCAGAATATGAAATAACTGAACTTTGTCCTGAAAGGACAGGTTTTTTAATTTCTTGCCGGAATAATTTCCCTGCGCCAGCGAAACATCCGGCATCTGAAATACCGAATACATTTTCATCGTTCCAAGAATGGAACGAGAAGTCTGCTGTCTTGTGACCACAAAGATCACAAGGCAGAAGACCACGATCACTGCAGCAAACATGATTTTTCTTTTCTTCATAGTTTCCCCCTTTTCCAGGCAACCTGCTACCGTTACCATAGCGAACTGATTTTACTTAAAAATTTAAGATTTCTTCTTTATAGATACGGAACGATCACCATATCACTGACATCTGCATGACCATACGGAATAATATAAAACCACGATCCGATCCGCATGCCAACCGTTCCACTGCTTCCTGTTTTAACCTCGTAGTCCCCGATTGGTTCGAGCTTACCTTCTCTACTGTAACGATATAATACATAGGTGTTCCGGTATGCCTTCTCTTCTGGATCATCCAGATATTTCTCATCGTAGGTCATTCCCCCAAAACCGACGATACTGTTATCCCCATCAATAAATACACCCTTGTAATCATACTCTACATTGCTGTTCTCCATATCTTCGATAAGCTTTTCATCAAAAATATGCAGATTTTCATTGTCCGAAATATCGTACAGTGCTATCTTAATATGTTGATTCTGCGTATCGTCTGTTGTCCCGATTCCGAGAAGAAGATTGTCTTTGACCGGATGAAGATACGTAGAAAAGCCCGGCATTTTCAGTTCGTCCATCACCTTTAGCTCCTTTGGATCAGAAAAGTCAATACTGATGAGAGGATCCGTCTGCTGATAGGACACCACATATCCGACATCCTCCAGAAGACGGACGGCTTTGACATCTTCGTTTTCTGCAATATTGCCGCATTTCGAGATCATTTCTAATGCATCGTCAAAAACGTAGGCACAGATTTCTGTGTTACTGACATAGTTTTGCCCGGACTCATAGCCCTCCTCCCCCTTTGCATCCTGCTCATACGCATAACGGATAATCTCTGTCACCACATACAGCATGTCTTTTCTTTCCTGAATGGCAAAACTGTTTGCAAACGATCCCGGCATTACCACCGTCTTATTTTCAACCAGTTTTCCCCCGTCCAGTTTAAACCTGAGTATCCTGCTACTGTCATTTTTTTCCTGTTGGGCGATATCTGCATAAAGAGTCGTGGAAAGATACAGATTATTCTCTGTCATATATACGCCCGTGTACAGACCAATCACTGCTTTTGTATTGATCTTTTTCACGTCCTTTTGCAGCTTCCATGTGCTGACCATGGTGTATGCATTCCCCTGTGCATCTTCCGGCAGAATAATATTGTCGGTTTCCAGAAATTTTCCGTCCAGCCACGGAACATAACGTTCCTTATCCTTCTCCTTCATCGCAGTCACCGGAACGTCCCAATTCTGTGTCACCAGATACAAAACACCCTGATATTCCCGCAGAGTATTGTAACTGCCATTCTGCAAAACATGGCGCAGTTCCTTTGGATGTCTGATATCGGAAATGTCATAGAAATAAACGGCTGTTTTAACATCCCACTTCACCGTTTCCTGAATCTCCTCTTCTCCGGCAAGTCCATGAAGCTCCTCTGCCACAACAAGTATATCCTGATAAACATACAATGCTGCCGTCCGGTATGACAACCATTTTGCATCAGAAGATAAACCTGTGGATCCATTTTCGTCCTTTGGAACCGGCAGCTTAAACTTCAACATCTCCTTTGTCTGTTTCCCCTCCGGCTTCAGAATATGAATACACGGCGGATCACCCCAGTCATTCTCCGTCTCTTTCTGTACCAGCTCATAGATATATTGTCCGTCCGTAATGATCGCATCTGCTTCCCCGACTCCTGTTTCCCGCTGGTTGATCGAAACATATGTCTGCACATTGCTGTCGACAGAAGCAGTTGCATATTGCACATCCCCGCCGGAAGTATTCTCTCCTCCCATCTTTGCGTTCATTGCATCACTGTCTTTTAAAACAATTTTATCCTGCTTCTCAAGCAGTCCCATATAATATTGATAAATCTGCTGGTAGCTGTCCACATGCATGATACTGTTGGTATAGCAGCCATCCGTTCCTCCCAGAAAGATCCGGCACAATAATACTGCAAGCACGAACCACACACAGCCTCCGGCAATCCGTGCCGGTTTCTTCCAGTGACGTTTGCGAAGCGTCACCTTCCTCATTCTGAGTCCGATCAGCCGTTCCGTTCCATTCATCATAAGCGGCTCCCTTCTGCCGCTTCCCCTGCGGCACATAAAATAAACAATTTGTTTCCCATTTTCGGAATTCCTATTTATCTGTGTCGCCTCAGCTCAAAATGTTGCATGAAATAAATTTTTTTAATATAGTTATCACCGGATTGGATGTGGGTTAGTCGTGGCGCTCATCGGTGTGGTCATAGCACTCACAGAATCTGGCTGCGAAGGCAGGTGGTTCGTCTGCCACATACAGGTGTGAGGTATCTCCGAAGGCTGTCATACGGAAGGAGGCAATGCCCGGGCGGCGTTCTTCGGTATAGAGTGTTGTAACGGAGGTTGGTGCCGCGCAGAAGCCATGCCACAGCACCATCGGTGAGATCCCGAGAAGGTGACTTAGAAGCACGCATTCCAGTCCGAAGTGACAGAACAGGACAATGGTGTCATCATTGGCATTCTCCGCACGGTAGATCTGTCCTTCGCAGCGATAGCCATGACGCTCAAGCAGTTTGTCAAATTCACCGATGACCCAGTCATACTCCGCCCTGATATCACCATGTTCCGTTGTCCCTTCTTTCAGAAGTGTATGGTCACTCCATGCATCCTTATCATAAAAGGAAGAAACCTTCGTCCAGTCCTCCGGAAGCCAGTCCCACAATATCGCCCTGTCGCCCACGTCCGGTCGTTTGATCCAGGCATCAAATTCCCGCATCCACGTCATCTCTTCCGCTTCCCGTCCCAGCCATTTCAGCGTGAAGGATGCGGTATCCTTTGCTCTTCCAAGTGGAGAAACATAAAATTTTGCAATGTCCAGCTTACAAAGGCGGTCTGCTAAAAGCTCTGCCTCCTTCCAGCCCTTTGGGGTCAGCGAATCAATGCTGTAATCCGGATCTCCATGTCGTACGATCATCAGTCTCATATTATATCAGTCACCTTTCCTATTTTATTAATGCAAAGCATGCCTGCCAATTTCTACTTCCAATGCTTCTTATATGTGAGGGATCTGACACGCCTTGCGCGTTGCCGTACCATTATCGAAAATTTTCTATATACCAGAAATGGGATCTGTACCATTTTCAGTACAGACCCCACAAAATAACATATCATTTCTAAGCAGCTTTTGCTTTCTGCCGCCAGTCAAAGACGTCGAAACAGACCTTACTCCGCTACAAACGCCTTTACCTTTGCGTAAATGCTGTCTGCATCCAGACCATACTTCTTGATCAGTTCAAGAGCAGGACCAGACTCACCGAATGTGTCGTTCACACCGATCTTCATAACCTTTGTCGGTGCCTTTGCAGACAGGCAGTCACATACTGCACTGCCAAGACCACCGATCACGGAATGTTCCTCAACGGTAACAACCTTACCGGTTTCTTGGGCTGCTGCCACAACCAGATCCTCATCCAGAGGCTTGATCGTATGAATGTTGATCACCTTTGCGGAGATGCCGTCTGCTGCAAGCTTCTCTGCAGCCTCAAGGCTCTCTCCAACCTCAAGTCCGGTAGCGATGATCGTCACATCGGTACCCTCGCGGAGTACAACACCCTTACCAATCTCAAACTTGTAATCCGGTCTGTCATTGATCACCGGCACTGCCAGACGGCCAAAACGGATATATACAGGACCTTCATGATCCAGCGCCGCCTTTACGGCAGCCTTAGCTTCTACATCATCCGAAGGATTCATAACGATCATCCCCGGAATCGTGCGCATCAGAGCAAGATCCTCACAGCACTGATGGGTTGCTCCATCCTCGCCGACAGAGATACCTGCATGAGTTGCTCCAATTTTTACGTTGAGATGTGGATATGCGATAGAATTACGAACCTGCTCAAAAGCACGTCCTGCTGCAAACATTGCAAAGGAACTTACAAACGGGATCTTTCCTGTCGTAGCAAGTCCTGCTGCAATACCCATCATATCACATTCTGCAATACCACAATCTATATGTCTGTCCGGATATGCTTTCTTAAAGATTGCAGTCTTGGTCGCTGCTGCCAGATCGGCATCCAGTACGACAAGATTTGGATACTCCTCTGCATATTCCTTCAACGCATTTCCGTAGCTTTCTCTTGTTGCTATTTTCTTTACGTCAGCCATGTTCATCCTCCTTTACTTTAAGCTCTCACCGATTTTGTCCAGATCAGCCATTGCCTGTGCATACTGCTCATCATTCGGAGCAGAGCCATGCCATCCTGCCTGATTCTCCATGAAGCTTACGCCCTTGCCCTTGATACTCTTTGCAATAATTGCGGTTGGCATTCCCTTGGTAGATTTCG
Organism: Jutongia sp.; assembly: GCF_057878315.1. Classification (NCBI taxonomy): domain Bacteria; kingdom Bacillati; phylum Bacillota; class Clostridia; order Lachnospirales; family Lachnospiraceae; genus Jutongia; species Jutongia sp. The sequence goes on from NZ_DBLXSO010000008.1 coordinate 38,381, forward strand.
CCTTCCGGAATGCATCTGCAATCTGATCAAAGTCATGGGCATCAATCTCGATCACATTAAAATTAAATGCCTTGAACTTGTCTGCGATCGGATATGGTGAACATACATCTGCAATATCTCCATCAATCTGAAGTCCGTTGTTATCAACGATCACAACGAGATTATCTAACTTACGGGCACCTGCAAACATTGCAGCTTCCCAGACCTGTCCCTCCTGGATCTCGCCGTCACCAAGAAGTGCATATGTTCGGTAATCTTTGCTGTCCAATTTTGCGGACAGTGCCATACCAACTGCTGCAGAGATTCCCTGTCCCAGAGAACCGCTTGACATATCAACACCCGGGATATGCTTCATATCCGGATGACCCTGCAGATAAGATCCCACATGACGAAGTGTCTTCAGATCCTCCTTCGGGAAATAGCCTTTCTCTGCCAGTGTTGCATAAAGTGCCGGTGCGATGTGTCCCTTGGAAAGAACAAAACGATCACGGTCTGCTTTCTTCGGATCCTTTGGATCTACATTCATCTCTTCAAAATAAAGATATGTTAAAATGTCTGCTGCGGAAAGAGATCCACCCGGATGACCGGACTTTGCACTGTGCACTGCTGTCACAATACCTTTACGAATCTCATTTGCAGTTTTCTTTAATGCTAATGTATCCATTTTCATTTCCTTTCTGTCTTTGATCTTATGATGACAGCTTTTCAAAGCTGCCTGTTCTTATTACTCACCAAATACGGCAAGATACTCCTTCTGGAACTTCTCAATACCCTGATCGGTCAGCGGATGCTTTGTCATCTGCTCGATTACAGAATATGGTACTGTTGCAATATCAGCTCCTGCCAGAGCGCAGTCTGTTACATGGATCGGATTACGGATGCTTGCCGCAATGATCTCTGTATCAATACCGTAGTTGTCAAAGATAGCGGTGATCGTCTCGATCAGATCGATACCCGGCTGTGAAATATCATCCAGACGTCCAAGGAATGGTGATACATATGCTGCACCTGCTCTTGCTGCCAGAAGTGCCTGATTTGCAGAAAAGATCAGTGTTACATTTACCTTAACTCCCTCAGAAGCAAGTACCTTTGTTGCCTTGAGTCCCTCTACTGTCATAGGGATCTTTACAACCATGTTTGGATGAAGCTTTGCAATTTCACGTCCCTCTGCGATCATGCCCTCTGCGTCTACAGTTGTTGCCTTAACTTCTCCACTGATAGGACCATCAACGATAGAAGCGATTTCCTTTAAGATCTCCTCCTGGCTCTTGCCACCCTCCTTGGCAATCAGAGAAGGGTTTGTGGTTACACCACAGATCACACCCATATCGTTTGCCTTTTTGATGTCCTCAATCTTCGCTGTGTCAACAAAAAATTTCATTATAACTTTCCTCCTATACATTATTCATTAGACAGTTGCCTGATTACATACAAACTACTGTTTTTAGTATACCTCTTTTCCGGGACAGGGTCAATAAAAATAGCGTGTCGAAACGTTAAAACATCAGTAAAACCAAACGCCCTTCCAGTCGTTTTTATATACCCTGTGCAGGCTGCCCTTCACACGGAAGGAACGAATCTTTCTTCCGCTTCCGTCAAGCTCCTCAAACAAATGATCTGCCGACCTGCAGTAAAGAAAACTATCATCATATGCAGTTACATTTCCACCGCTTTTGTTCCAGTCCAGTCTGTTCTTATCCACCAGTGCATAAGTTCCTGCCGTCTCGTCCACAAGATACCGGTAATAGTAGGAATTCTTCCTGCCGGATGAACCCCTGCCGGAATTGTTATTCAGCATACTGACATAATACTGTCCATCGGCAAGTCCGGAATTTTCCCCGGTCACAAGCGCATTCTGACCATACTGGGAGGCAAAAAGCTCCGGTGTCGTATTGCCTGTGTCGAGAATGGAATTCACTAACGGTGATGCCTGTGTCGGCTCGGCCTGTCCCTCGGCAAGACCTTTGGTCAATATCTTTTTGCGAAGCTTTTTGTCTGCTTTGTTCTTTCCGGAAATATTCCATAGCTTCCGATCCGTGATCATATAATCGAGCTTCGGCATCAGACTGTTGACATTGCTGACCTTCATGATCGTTGAATATTTGGAGGAGCCAAGCAGAAGCTGATTCGTTCCGGTCACCCGGATTGAATTGACCTGCATATGGTTCTTCCCTTTTAAGGTCTTCTTATGATCGGCACGCTTTACAAGCTTCACAAGTGCCGGTATATCTGACAGATTCAGGGCATCCGTAACCTTCCCGGAATTAACCTCCACTCTTGTAACGTTTCCGAGGGATGCCGACTGCTGTACCGGTCTTGCCAGCACATAGACCGCCCCCGCTCCATCATAAGCAAATTCACCGTAGATCTGATGCATCGGAAGCTTTAAGCACTTCTCCACCTGCCCCAGTGCATTGACCCGGACAAGCGTATTATTATCCACGGCATAAACGAGCGTATCATAAATTTCTTCGATATTATAACCGGCTGCTTTCGTCGGAAATTCCGCACGCAGCACGCCACTGTTATCATAAAATAAAACGGCATTTTGCTGTCCGGAGGAAGCTTTGCGGAATACCGTATAAAGACCGTTTTGCTGCTTTCCTTTGCTACTCCCCTTCTCGGATGAAAGGATTGTCTGCGCACCACTCCGGCTTTTCGGCATGTCCACTTTATAGTACAGTGTGTTGGCAAGCTCGTCCTTTTTATTGTACAGCTTAACAATCAGATAATTGGTTCTGCCCGGCACCAGACCGATGATCTGATACTCATGCTCCTTTGAAACATTGCCGGAAGCGCCGTTGTCGAGTGTTCTCGTAAAATCCGGTATCTTGTCGTCATCCACCGAGATCGTATAACGGCAGTAGAAATTCCCTTTGCTTTTAAAGTACATATACAAAGAATCCGGATTGGTTCCATATGGATTGTATGCCCAGAGAACGTCCTTCTCCGAATAATCCCGCTTCTTCTTCAGTTCGGTCAGCATCTTTTCTGCCGATGCCGACCGGCTTTCATTATAAACCTCATCCAGACTGGCATAATCTCTGGTGACAACATTCTTGTCAGAGCCCGATAAATAGAGCGTCTGCATATCCAGCTTGTCAATATCCTCCAACGCCTTATCCTTCGTGTTCGTATCCATCTCTTCCTGCAAAAGTGCTGCCTTTTTCTTCTCGATGCGCTGTGACACCGCATTCATTTTCCAAAGAAAGGCTCCCATCCCCGCGATCATCACCAGACTGGTGATCAATATAGTTATCAGCTTCTTCTTCATGAATTCACATTCCCTTTCTTCCTTCTCCGCCATCCTCGTGAAGTGCCTGTATCATGATCTCATACAGCTTCGGATAGCTCTTGCGGATAAGCACCGGACGCATATCCTTATCCAGGAAGCAATGTCCACTGCTGCCTGTGCTTCGCAGCTTTCCGGTTGCTTCATCGCACACCTCATAGGCAAATACCATCTTGATTCCATCGAACTTCGATATGCGCACAGATATGCTGATCGTATCCCCAAAGCGGACCGGATTCTTATACCTGCAGTCCACAAAGGTGACCGGAATGATCACTCCAAGCTCCTCCAGTCCGCTGTATGAAAGTCCTATCTCGTCCATCCAGTGCAGACGTGCCTCCTCGAAATAACGAATGTAATTAGAATGGTGTACGATCCCCATCTGATCGGTCTCATAATAATTGACCGAACGGCTGTATTTTATCATCAAATCCCCCCGTTTCCTTTTTTGACAGAATCACGCTTTACAGGTATCATATTGATATTGTGACTCCTACCAGTTATTATAAAGCCTGGCGTGCCAAAAGTCCATTTTATAACCGGGATATTTTTCCGGATTCTGACACACCTCCTTTTCCGAGGATCACACAACTTTATGAAAACACATCTGTTACAGATTATTTATTATAGAAATTATCAGAAAAGAGGACGATTATGAATCTCATCACAACAGAACACCTGACACATTCCTACACGGAACGAAAGCTATTTGACGATGCTTCCTTTTCCTTAAACGAACAGGAAAAGGTCGGAATTATCGGCATTAACGGCACTGGCAAATCAACCCTTTTAAAGATCCTTGCCGGCAAAGAGGAACCGGATGAGGGAACCGTTATTATGGGAAGAAATCTGCGAATCGGCTATCTGCCGCAGAATCCTGTTTTCCCGGAAAGCTTCGATGCACTGACCGCAGCGCTTCCTCTCGCCTCTGACATTTCCGGAGATCCTATGGATTACGAAGCAGATGCAAAATCAATGCTGACAAAGCTTGGCATCACGAAGCTGTCCCAGAATATCACAGAGCTTTCTGGTGGACAACGCAAGCGGATCGCCCTTGTACGCACCCTGCTGACACCATCGGATATCCTGATCCTTGACGAGCCGACCAACCACCTTGACAGTGCGATGGCGGAATGGCTGGAAAACTTTCTGAAAAACACAAAGAGTGCTCTGATCATGATCACCCACGACCGCTACTTCTTAGACAGCGTCGTCAACCGTATCGTGGAGATCGACAAGGGCAAGCTGTACAGCTACAGCTGCAATTACCTCGGTTATCTCGAGCGCAAAGCCCAGCGTGAGGAGATTGAAATGGCAACCGAACGCAAGCGTCAGAGTCTTCTGCGCGTGGAGATTGCATGGATGCAGCGCGGTGCCAGAGCACGTTCCACAAAGCAGAAGGCACACATCTCCCGCTACGAAGCACTCCGCGACACCAAGGCTCCGGTACAGGACAGCTCCGTAGAGATGGCTTCCGTTTCTTCCCGCCTCGGAAAAACGACCGTCGAGCTGGAACATATTACAAAATCCTATGGAGATCGTACCTTGATCAATGATTTCTCCTATATTTTCCTCAGAGATGACCGGATCGGAATTATCGGTCCAAACGGCTGCGGCAAGTCAACATTAATGAAGATCATTGACGGCACCGTCAAGCCGGACACCGGAACCGTAACGATCGGTCAGACTGTAAAGATCGGTTATTTTTCACAGGAAAACGAGGCTCTGGAGGACAATATGCGTGTGATCGATTATGTCCGCAGCGGTGCAGAATATATCCGACAGCCGGACGGCTCGCTGATCACCGCATCCGCCATGCTGGAGCGGTTTCTTTTCCCGGGTGACATGCAGTATGCCCTGATCAAAAAGCTGTCTGGTGGCGAGAAGCGCCGTCTCTATCTGCTCCGCATCCTGATGGAGGCACCAAATGTCCTTTTCCTCGATGAGCCGACGAACGATCTTGATATCGCTACACTGACGATACTGGAGGATTATCTGGACCATTTCGACGGTATCGTTGCTGTTGTATCGCATGACCGTTATTTTCTGGACCGTGTTGTCCGCCGGATCTTCTCCTACGAGGAGGACGGACACCTTGTGCAGTACGAGGGCGGTTATACCGATTATCTCCATGCAAAGCAGGCGAAGGAAGCTGCGATCACACCGTCCGGCACAGACAGCACTGTCACAGAGAATGCCTCCAAAACAATCAACCGCAGCAACTGGAAGGACGGACAGACCCATAAGAAAAAGATGACCTATCAGGAACAGAAGGATTTTGAAACGATCGAGGAGGATATCCAGAAGTTAGAAACCCGCCTGGAAGAGATCGATGAGGAGATGGGACGTGCCGCCAGTGATTTCGTCCGGCTCGGCAAATTATCCGAAGAAAAAGAGAATCTTTCTCAGGAGCTTGAGCAGAAAATGGAGCGTTGGATGTATCTTGAGGAGCTTGCGCAGGAACTGGGAATAGACAAAAATTAGCGGAGTATTTGATTGGTTTTACATTGACAGCGAACAACGAATATGATAGATTAAACATGTTGTTGAATCTGTGCTCACACAGGTTACAAAATTTTTTCATTATTTTAGGAGGCACTACTATGAAGGGTACAGTTAAATGGTTTAACGCAAAGAAGGGTTTTGGTTTCATCTCTGACGAGACAGGAAAAGATGTATTCGTACATTTCTCAGCACTTCAGATGGACGGCTTCAAGGTTCTTGATGAGGGCGAAGAGGTTGAGTTCGATGTTGTTAACGGAGAAAAGGGACCACAGGCTGCTAACGTTGTTAAGCTTGGTTAATTGCAGACAACAGACAGACGTTATATTCATGGCATAAACCATTTTAGTTTTTTGATAAAATTTTTTATTGCAAAATTATCTGGACATAAGCTTTGAGGTGTAACAAAAGGCTGATGCATCATCTGATGCACCAGCCTTTCTTTATTATCTGTTTCTGTTATTTCAGCTTCATGCGGTATACAACCGGCATATCACTCTTTACAAACGGTGCATGGATCGTCATGGTATCCGCATCGCGCTCGTAAGTCACCGGCTCATCATAACCAAGTGCCTTCATCTCAAGAATAATGCCGTGGAAGTCCTTGCTGTCCTCGCCCATAGACTTAACAACAACATCGGCACCCTCCTGCTTCATCGCAATGATGTAGATGTAATCTGCCTTACAGGTGAAGCGGATATCATCCTTGCCATAAGCCTGACGACCTTCCTCGGAGAACATACCTTCAACACCCTTGGTGCTGCCCTCTGCCTGGATACGCCATGGGTGTGTATCGTAGATTGCCTCTCCGTTGACGCTCATCCACTCACCCATCTCCTTTAAGATCTTGATCTCTTCGTCGCAGATAGTTCCATCTGCCTTTGGTCCCACATTCAGAAGCAGGCAGCCGTTCTTGCTGACGATATCCACGAGATCCTGAATGATCTCCACCGTCGGCTTAAAGCGGTTCTGCTCTGTGTAACACCAGGAATTGTACGCCATAGAGGTATCTGCCTGCCAGGTAAACGGCTTTGCCTCTGTAAAATGTCCACGCTCCATATCAAGCACACCGGTGCCAAGCATCATTGCATCATGCTTATAAGAAATAGTCACCTGCTGTCCCCATTCCAGACCACGGTTGTAATAATATGCTGCAAACTTCTTAAGATATGGCTTTACGGAATCATGCTGGATCCACCAGTCGAAATATACCATATTCGGATGATACTTCTCCACAAGCTCACAGTTTCTTGCCAGCCAGTCTTCCATGAAATCCTGTGGTGGTGCCGGGCTGAACAGATCCTGATTATCCGGTTCCGGCATAGCAGGGTAATAGAAATCGCCTAACTTCATCGGATCCTTGATATCACTGTCAAACTCCTTACCATGCCCCATAAAAAAGGAATGCTCTACACGGTGATTTGACTCACAGAAGGTCAGTCCCTCCTTCTCGATGGCTGCCTTCATCTCGCCAAGAACATCACGCTTCATAGCCATCTTCACGCTGTTCCACTCGCTGATCTCACTGTCATACATCTGAAAACCGTCATGATGCTCTGCAACAGGCATGACATATTTGGCTCCCGCTTCCTTGAAAAGCTTCACCCACTCCTCCGGCTGAAACTTCGGTGCCGTAAACATCGGTATAAAGTCCTTATAACCAAACTTTGTGTGCTCTCCGAAAGTATCCCTGTGATGCTGCCACTCCTCCATGCTCTGGATATACATGTTGCGGGAATACCATTCATTGTTAAATGCCGGCACGCTGAAAAGTCCCCAGTGAATAAATATACCAAACTTTCCATTCTTGAGCCACTTCGGCGTCTCATAATCAGAGAGGGATACCCAGTCCGGTTTAAACGGACCTTTCTCGATCACCTCATCCACAATGTTTAAATATTTCTGCTGTGGTGTCATTCTTTTTCTCCTTTTCTTTCATTAGCGACTGGCAAGACGATATGTCTTGTCAGACTGGGTATACCGGATATCCAGTCCGAACTCCTTCAGGGCATGAATATCTTCGTAGATACTCTTTCTCTCGCCGGTCAGATCGTGTTCACCCAGCCAGTCCAGAATCTCCTGCATGGTTACTCCTTTTTCCGAATCTGTCTGCTCCACAAACAGCTCCATCACATACAGTACTCTAAGTCTTACATTTTTTTCCATAACGCTTCCTCCTGAATGTATTTACTCACATGATACACGGATCAAATTCATCAGATCCGGTGTCTCGCTAAACCTCACCTGAATCATTTGCTGTGGGTGAGGACAGCTCTCCATTGCTTCTCCTTTATCATCCCGCATGGCAAGAACCTTCACGTGACAGTCACTGCCATCCGGCTTCATAATCTCAACCTCATCGCCCACACAGAACTTGTTGCGCTGCTCCATCACTGCGTAGCCGTCCTCTGTGATTCCGCCGACAATGCCAAGATATGTGTACTTACGAACGTAGGTATTGTTATCGTAGATCTGTCCCTCATGGGTCGGTTTGCCATAGAAGAATCCTGTCGTATACTGGCGATATGTACACTTTGAGATCTCATCCATGTAATAGTCCTTGCGGGACTCATATAACTCCGGTGAGGTGAAATAATCATCGATCGCCTGACGATATGTTCTCGCCACATCCGCCACATAAAGTGCCGTCTTCATGCGTCCCTCGATCTTGAAGCTGTCAATTCCGGCATCCACAAGATCCGGAATATGCTCGATCATACACAGATCCTTTGAATTAAAAATATAGGTGCCGCGTTCATTTTCCTCCACCGGAAGATATTCCCCCGGACGATTCTCCTCCATGATATAATACTTCCAGCGGCACGGATGCGTGCAGGCACCCAGATTAGCATCCCGCCCGGTAAAATAATTGCTGAGCAGGCATCGTCCGGAATAGGAAATGCACATTGCTCCGTGCACAAAGGTCTCTATCTCAAGATCATCCGGAATATGCGCCCGGATATCCTTGATCTCCTTGATTGAAAGCTCTCTTGCGGAAACGACGCGCTTTGCACCCATCCGCTGCCAGAACAGATATGTTCCGTAATTGACATTATTGCTCTGGGTGCTGATGTGGATCTCTATCTCCGGACAGACCTCTCTGGCAATATCAAATACACCCGGATCGGAAATGATCAGAGCATCCGGTCCGATCTCCTTTAACTCGCCGAAATAACGGCGGATCCCATCCATATCTTTATTGTGCGCTGTGATATTTGCTGTCACGAAAACGCGCTTTCCGTGCTCATGCGCAAAGTCAACGCCTTCCTTCATATCCTCTGTCGAGAAATTCTTCGCCTTGGCACGCAGACCATACATATCTCCACCGATATATACCGCATCCGCACCGTAGATCACAGCCACCTTTAACACCTCTAAACTGCTTGCCGGTATCAGAAGTTCCGGCTTTCCATTTGGTAACAAACCATTCCACCTCACTTTATCCGTCTGGACACGGTAATGCCGTCTCCAACCGGTAATATCACTGTATCAAGCTCCTCCGAATGAGTCAGCTGATATAAATATTCCCGCATCCTTCCGTGGATCGTACGATCCCTGCGGTTGATCGCGTAACGTGACTGGATCACGTCACCATCCTGTAATACATTATCCGTTATCAGCATACCATTTTCAGGCAGCATCTTCAATATGTTCGGCAAAAAATTAAGATACTGTCCCTTGGCAGCATCCATAAATATAAATTCGTATTGGTTTCCCTGTGCGGAAAGCTCTGTCAGCACATCGGCAGCATCCCCTTCCAACAGGCATATCCTGTCTGTTTTGCCGTAGCGTTTAAAATTCTCCTTCGCCGCTTTGATCCTTGCCGGCACCTTCTCGATCGTCGTGATCGTTGTCTCCTCCGGCACATATTCGCTCATCAGGATACCGGAAAATCCAACGGCAGCCCCAATCTCCAGAATAGACGCCGGCTTTAAAAGTCCCAGCATAAACCCGAGATATGACTGCATCGGACGACGGATGATCGGCACCTGATCCTTCAGAGCCTGCGCCTCAAGCTGATCCAGTCCATCCGGAAGTTTCCACTCCAGCGCATCGATAAATATAGAAAGTCTCTCATCTATTATCATTGGTCAAATCCCTCCGATACTGTCAGGCGGTTTAATATCTGCTCATATGTCATGGAATCGTTCAGGGTATATTTTCCGGCATAGATCTTGTTGCGTTCCGTATTCATCAGCTTGGCACGCACCAGAAAGCTGTACCGGTCATGGATCACACCCCTGTCCTGAAGCCTTGCTGCAATGTCTCCGAACGCATCGGCGGAATGCACCTCCACAGAAATCTCCTTCCCCGGTGCATCCTCCACACGGACATCGGCAAAAATGTTGTAACAAAACCGGTAACCGTGCAGACACAATGCGACCGAACCGAGAACCAGCAGCGAATACAGCACAATATATACGGACGTCATCGCAGCCGGTTTCCAGCTATTCATCCAAAAACTCCAGTGCAAGATCAAGATTTTCCAGAAAATATCCCTGCATTCTCTTAATCATCATGCAGTACTGATGCTCTGCCGCCAGAAATTCATTAGCAAGACCGTTGACCTGCAGATCTGCAAATTCCTTCTGAAGCTGATTGTTCTCCTCGATCGGATTCGCATGATCCGTCATCTGGAATGCAATGCTTCTGCGACGGAATTCTCCGATCCGCTGATAGATCTCAGGACGTTTTCTGACATTCTCCAAAAGCGTCTGATACTGATTATACTCCTGGGTACGCTTTACCGCATCCACCAGCTGCTCCATCAAAAGCTGCGTCTCTCCACTCATAGACTATTCAACCTCCATAATAACCGGCAGGATCATAGGATTGCGTTTCATCTTCTTCCACAGATAATCGCTCAGGCTGTCCTTGATCTCTGTCTTGATCTTGGACCAGTCTGACACCTGATTGTCCAGACATCTCTCCAGTGCCGCATAAACAATGCTCTTCGCTTCATCCATGAGATATTCGGACTCACGGACATAAACAAACCCGCGGGATACGATGTCCGGTCCTGCCAAAAGCTGATTGGTATACTTCTCTAAGGTTAATACAATAATGATCAGTCCGTTCTCTGACAGATGCTGTCTGTCTCTGAGTACGATATTTCCGACATCGCCGACACCAAGACCATCCACCATGATGCCCTGTGCCTGTACCTTTCCGACAAGTGCGCAGTGCTCACTGTCAAGCTCTAAAACATCACCGGAGGATAAGATCACGGTGTTCTCCTTCGGCACGCCCATAAGCTGTGCAAGCTCTGCATGCGCCTGCAGATGGCGGTACTCACCATGAACCGGGATCGCATACTGCGGCTTTGTCAGTGCGTAGATCAGCTTGATCTCCTCCTCACTGGCATGGCCGGATACATGTGCATCCTGCTCAATGACCTTTGCACCCTTTGCTGCCAGCTCGTTGACAACCTTGGCTACATTCTTCTCATTGCCCGGAATCGGACGGGAGCTGAAGATAACGGTATCTCCCGGCTCGATCGTGATACGACGGTGCAGGTTTGATGCCATTCTCGACAATGCTGCCATCGCCTCGCCCTGACTTCCTGTCGTGATCAGCACCAGCTTCTCCGGTGCATAGTTCTTCATCTGATCCATATCGATCAACGTATTGTCCGGAATATCAATATATCCTAACTCTGTCGCTGTGGTGATCACATTGACCATGCTTCGTCCCTCAACGACAACCTTTCTTTCATACTTAACCGCAGAGTTGACGATCTGCTGCACACGATCCACATTGGATGCGAAGGTCGCAACAATGATACGGTGCTTCGTATTCTCCGCAAATATATTATCAAACGTCTTTCCAACGGTACGCTCTGACATGGTAAAGCCCGGCTTCATTACATTGGTACTGTCTGCCATCAATGCTAAAACGCCCTTCTTACCAAGCTCTGCAAAACGCTGCAGGTCGATAGGCTCTCCTCTGACCGGTGTATAGTCCACCTTGAAATCTCCGGTATGAACGATCGTTCCAACCGGTGTAAAAATTGCAAGTGCTGCCGCATCGGAAATACTGTGGTTCGTACGGATAAATTCCACACGAAAACAGCCGAGATTGATTGACTGACCATATTTGACCACTTTCTTCTTGACCGGCTTTGGCATCACATGCTCCTTGAGTTTGTTCTCGATCAGACCCATGGTAAGCTTTGTCGCATAAACCGGTGCATTGACCTCCTTTAAGACATACGGAAGTGCTCCGATATGATCCTCATGACCATGCGTGATCACAAATCCTCTGACCTTATCAATATTTTCCTTGAGATATGTGATATCCGGAATAACAAGATCAATACCGAGCATATCGTCTCCCGGGAAGGAAAGACCGCAGTCCACAACAATGATATTATCCTCGTACTCAAATGCGGTGATATTCATACCGATCTGTTCCAGACCACCGAGTGGAATGATCTTCAGTCCATGTCCCACCAGACTGCTTTTATTCTTCTGGTTGGATTTCTCTGTCATACGGCGTACCTTTTCTGCAACTGCTTTATCTGCTTTTGCTGCAACACTCTCCTCTTTGGCAGCCTTGGACGCTCTCGTCGTTCTCGTTCTCTTAGGCTTCTGCTTCTCTGTTTCCGTCTCCTTTGTTTCACGTTCTGCCTTTGCTGACGGCTTTCTCCCTCTTCTTATGATCCGTTTCGCTCCTTTTTCTCCCTCTGTTTTGTGCTGTGCTGCACTTGTTTCCGTTTCCTTTTTCAATGAATTACCCTGCCTTTCTTCTATCTTAATTAATTATTTAAAATCCAGAAAATTGCATAGAAAAGCAAAGCCATTCCAGACATGCTTCCCGTCTGTCAGGCACCTTTTCCTCTGCATCCTTCTACATTTGAATATCTACGTCATCTAATAATTCTTCGAACACCTTAGAAAGCGCTTCTAACTGCGCCTCATCCTCCACGAACTCGTAAATCGTCTGATCGTCCTGATCACTGATCTCCTGCATAATGTAAACCTGTGCTTCGTCCTCCTGTGTATCGCTGTCCGTTACCAGCAGAAAGTCCTTTCCTGCAAGTGTGGTCTGCTCAATTATATAAAAAGGGATCTCCTCCCCTTCATCCGTAATAAAATTAATACTCTGCATGATTATTCTCCATTTCTACTTCCGGAGCATATCAAGATAGCCCTGCAGGATCAGCGATGCTGCAAGCTTGTCTATATACTCCTTACGGTTTTCTTTTCGAACTCCACCCTCGTCTAATACAGCGTCCGCTTCCTTTGTCGTCAGACGCTCATCCTGATAAATGATCGCAATTCCCGTTCTTTTGGCAAGCTGGTCCCCGAACTCCCTGGTTCGCTCACACCGCTCACCTTCCTCATTGTTCATCCGCTTTGGAAGTCCCAGCACGATCCGCTCCACGTCATACTCCACGATCAACGCATCGATCCGCGCAAATGTCTTGCGAAGCTTCGCCGGACGTTCTCTTTGAATTGTTTCCACAGGCTGTGCCGTCAACAGCAGTTCATCGCTGATCGCAACCCCCACTGTCTTATCGCCGTAGTCTAATCCCATGATCCTCACTTGCGTTCCTCCTTCTGCTCCGGATCGAGCTGTCAAAAAGGGCAAAACAAGCGTTTTGCTCTTAATTTCCGCCACAATACGAGCATTCCTGTCCAATCAAAGGAGCAACCTGCACTCTGCAGAAAAAATCCATGCTCCAGCCATCTTGTCCGGAATTATTTGAAATTATTCTGAATATAATCTTCCAGAAGCACCTCGATGATCTCATCGCGCTCCACACGCATGATCAGGCTTCTCGCTCCCTTATGACTGGTAATATAGGTTGGATCTCCCGACATCACATAGCCAACAATCTGGTTGACCGGATTGTATCCCTTCTCAGTCAAAGCTTCATAAATACGGGCAATGACATCCTTTACCTCGAAATCCATATCCTTCTGTACGTTAAAATATTGTGTATTATTGATTTCCTGCATAATGGCACTACCTCCATCCTTTCACGAGCACATATCTATCCAATATAGTAATATATCTTTTTACAAATTACAAGCCTTTTCCATTGTACCAAACAAAATCTCCCCATCCCTATCGCCTTCGATATGGACGTCGATCAGCCTGTTACAAAGGCTTTCATCACATTTTCCTGCCTCATACGGTACCGCAACCCGGACATACCTTTCGTTATAGCCGATCAGATATTTTTCCTTCCCAAGCATCACTGCTTCCTCGACCAGCACCTTCTCGGTCTGTCCCATAAATCGGTCATGGTATGCCTTCTCTAACTGTGCTTCGATCGCAAGAAGTGCATCGCTCCGCTTTCCTTTGATCTGCTCGTCCACCTGGTCTGTCATGGCATCCGCCACGGTTCCCTGCCGTCTGGAATATTTAAACACATGGATCTGTGCAAAACCAACTTCTTTAGCAAAGGCACATGTCGTTTCAAATTCCTCCTGCGTCTCTCCCGGAAAGCCCACGATAATATCCGTTGTAACCGCCGGATGATCAAAATATTTCCGTAAAAGCTCCACCCGCTGCAGATAATCCTGCGATGTATAATGGCGGTTCATCCTCCTGAGTGTTTCATCACAGCCGCTTTGCAGGGACAAGTGAAAATGTGGACACACCTCCGGAATTTCTGATAAATTTTTCACAAATTCTTCCGTGATGATTCTCGGCTCCAATGACCCAAGACGAAGTCTTTCAATCCCTTCCACCTGCGCCATATTTTTTAAAAGCGTCAGCAGATATTTTCCCTGCAGCTTTACAAAACTGTTCGCATCAATCTTCTCTGTTTCGCGGTCCACTCCAAAGGAAGAAAGATGAATTCCCGTCAAAACAATTTCATGAAATCCCGCCGCAGCAAGCTTTCTTGTTTCCTGTAAAATATCTTCGTCCGGGCGGCTTTCAAGCTTTCCGCGGACATAAGGAATTATGCAGTAACTGCAGTACTGATTACAGCCGTTCTGAATCTTAATATATGCTCTTGTATGCAGCTCCTGCTCTGCCTTTTCGGACATTTCTCCCATCGAATGTTCCGGACATTTTTCTGTCTGGAAAACACCTTTTTCCTCGAGAAGTTTCTCGACAAGTAAGACCATATTTTCTTTGTCTTCATTGCCAATAAAAAGATCGACACTTTCATCCTCTTCTCCCTTTCTTCTGGCAGAATCCACATAGCAGCCGGCAGCTGCCACAACGGCATCCGGGTTCATCCGGCGCGCACGGTGCAGCATTTTTCTCGATTTGCGGTCTGCAATATTGGTGACCGTGCAGGTATTGACTACATATACATCTGCTTTTTCCGAAAATGATACAATCTGATGCCCTTCTGTTTCAAATTGCATTTTCATTTTTTCCGTTTCATAGGAATTCACTTTACAGCCCAATGTTAAAAAAGCAATTTTCATTTTATCCGGTATTCCTTTCTTCCGAAATCCGATAAATTTTACATATTTTTTACCGGCTTTTGGTGTTTTTACTAAAATATGGCATTCCTCACCCATTTTTCGCATTATTTTTTGGCAACATTGTATATTGACTTTTCGTTCGGTAATGTCTAGTATAAAGGAGAACAAAATCAATGAGGAGGTAATAGTTATGAAAACAGTAAAGATTTCTTTAAACTCAATTGACAAGGTTAAGGCATTTGTAAACGATGTAACAAACTTCAATACTGATTTTGATCTGGTATCCGGAAGATATGTGATTGATGCAAAGTCTATTATGGGAATCTTCAGTCTGGATCTTTCCAAGGCTATCGATCTGAACATCCATGATGATGACAACATCGATGAGATTCTTAAGACTCTCGCTCCATACATCGTAGAGTAATATTTATGTGCATACCTTTATGAGTTTCCTCAGGTTTTCCTGGGGTTTTCATTTCGAGAAGTACAGAGAACACCAATGGTGTTCTCTTTTTCTTTTCTCTTTTATTCACCCACGGTAATGATCTCTACCGTATTCAAGGCTTCCCTGACCATATCATCAATCTTGTCCACAAGCTTCTCCTCCGAGCGATGCAGCATAGAAAGTACCGGCTTTGTCACCGGATGCTTTGCCACGAAGATCGTACAACAGTCCTCATACGGCTGAATGGATGTCTCATAGGTATTGATCTTCTCGGAAAGTTCTACGATCTCCTGCTTGTCAAAGCCGATCAGCGGACGATAGACAGGAAGTGTGCAGACCTCGTTGGTTGCCGCCAGACTCTGCATAGTCTGACTTGCCACCTGACCGATGCTCTCTCCGGTGATCAGTCCCAGACAATCGTTTTTCTTTGCCAGTATCTCTGCGATACGCATCATATAACGGCGCATCAGAATCGTCAGCTCCTCATGCGGACACGTCTCATAAATATACATCTGTATGTCCGTAAAATTGACCACATGAAGACGGATCGGTCCTGTATATTTTGATACAAGCTCCGCCAGGTCAACAACCTTCTGCTTTGCTCTCTCGCTGGTGTATGGCGGTGCATGGAAATATACCGCATCGATAAACACGCCTCTCTTGGCGATCATATATCCGGCAACCGGACTGTCAATACCGCCGGACAATAACAGCATCGCACTTCCATTGGTTCCAAGCGGCATACCGCCTGCTCCCGGAATCACTTTAGAGTACACATATGCCTTCTCTCGGATCTCCACCCAGATGCGGACCTGCGGCTTATGCACGTCTACCTTAAGCTCCGGAAAACGGTCGAGAAGATATGCACCCGTTTCCACACAGACCTCCGGGGAGGTCATCGGATAATGCTTATCACTTCTCTTGGACTCCACCTTAAAGGTAAAATCAAGGCTGTCATACTGCTGCTCCACAAAGTCACCAACGCCCTTTGCCACGCTCTCCCAGGTCTTGTCCTCGATCACGTTGACCGGGCAGATGCCTGAGATACCGAAAACGTGCCGGAGTGCCTCGATCACATCCTCCTCATCAAAGTCGCCCTTTGCCTCCACAAAGATACGTCCCTGCTGGCGCTGTACATGAAACTCTCCGTCCACCGGCTTTAATGTTCTCTCCATCTGTGTACAGAGCGCATTCTCAAACTTGTATCGGTTCTTTCCCTTGATACCGATCTCTGCATATTTCACCAAAAATGCCTGATACATATATTATCTCCATTTCTGCGCCGGTCATGCGGCGCCTGATTTCTTTTCATTTCATTGCATACTGTGTTAAATCGATCACTTCTTAATAAAACGACGAAGCATTGGCAAAACCTTATCGACTGCTGTCAGCGCATAGTCAACCTCCTCCGGCGTGCTTAACACCGAAAAACTGAACCGGAGTGTGGAATCCAAAAGCCGCTCATCCACACCGATCGCACGAAGCGTTCCGCTCAGTTCCGGATGATTGGAAGAACATGCTGAGCCGGAGGATACATAGACGCCCTCCTGTGCAAGCGCATGAAGCATAACCTCGCTCTTGATACCGGCAAAGCTGGCACTGACAATATGCGGTGCCGTCTCCTCCAGAGCAATCTCATTGATCCCGTTGACTGTCACCCCCTCCATTGCAAGCAGTCCGTCGATCAGCCGTTTCTTGAGCGCATATAGCTGCTCGACCTTCTGTGCGTGATCCTGATAAATAATGCGGATTGCCTCACCCATACCTGCTATCGCCGGAACATTCTCCGTACCTGAACGCATACCGCGCTGCTGACCGCCTCCCAGAATGATCGGGCTGATCTTCACGCCATCCCGCACATACAAAAAGCCGCTCCCCTTCGGTCCATGTATCTTATGACCGCTCACTGACATCAGATCGATCCCCATCCGTTTCGGAACGATCTTATATTTGCCGTACGCCTGAATCGCATCCACATGAAAAATAACATTGGGATTCTTCTTTTTGGCAATGGCGGATAACTTTTTGATATCCTCCAGCGCACCCATCTCATTATTGACCATCATAACAGAAACAAGCAGCGTATCCTCTCTGACCGCAGCTTCAAGCACCTCCGGCAGAACGTGACCGTTCTGATCCACCGGCAGATACTGCGTCTCATAGCCCATCTGCTCAAGTCTGCCAAACGGCTCATGCACCGATGCATGCTCTATCCTTGTCGTGATGACATGCTTTCCGGCACGCGGATTGGCAAGTGCTGTTCCGATGAGTGCCATATTATTGCTCTCTGTACCGCCGGAGGTCAGCACAATCTCCTTCGGCTGGCACTTCAATGTCGATGCGATCTGCTGCACCGCCCTTGTGACATATCCTTCCGCATCAATTCCCTTGGTATGTCTGGAGGAAGGATTGCCGAAGTCCTTCTCCATCACCTGCAGCATAATATCACGTACCTCCGGAAATACCCGGGTCGTTGCCGCATTATCCAAATACGCTTCCATGTTCTATCCTCACTTTTGTAACTGAAACATCATGATCGACAGCAGTGCCATGCCTGCCGTCTCTGTCCGAAGTATCCGTTTTCCAAGCGTGATCGGCTTCGCTCCGATCGCAACCGCCCGGTCAACCTCGTCCTTCTCCAGGCCTCCCTCCGGTCCGATAAAAATACCGACCGATTCCTTTGCACACGCCTCGTCCACAATCTGTCTGGAAACCTGAATCCCGTCCTGTAATTCATACGGTATCATATTGTACTCTAAGGAAGAAGCCATGTCAAACGCCTGTCCCATCGTAACCGGCTCATGAACCACCGGAATAATGCCGCGGTCGCACTGTTTTGCCGCCGCCTCCGCGATCGCCTGCCAGCGCTCGGTCTTCTTTTTGATCTTTTTGTCCTCGGAAAGCTTTACCACGCAGCGTTTCATCATGACGGGCACAATCTCATAAACCCCCAGTTCCACCGCCTTCTGGATGATAAATTCCATCTTGTCCTTCTTGGGAATCCCCTGAAACAAAGTAATGCGTGTATCAAGCTCGGTCCCGCTCTCCTGCTTCTTCTCAATAGAAAGCGTCACATCATCCGGCGAGAGCGATTGGATACGGCATACATAATCAGTCCCCTCCCCATCGCATGCCACCAGCCAGTCTCCCGGCTCCAAACGCAGCACATTCCTGATATGATTAACATCGGAATCCAGAATATGGATCTCATCCTCCTGTATCTGATCCTGTCCTATATAAAAGCGATACAACGTAATCTGCCTCCTCCAAGTTATATTTTCCTAATTATACCTATAATGTAAAAAAACACCTCCGGAACATAAACGGATAACGTTGTAAAGCCCCGGAGGTGTAACGTTCATTCATATCATATGCTGTGTCAGCAATGTGATCCCGCTTCTGTCACGGATTGCTCCACTGCCATATGCACCTGCACTCCTATAAATATCTGTCCAGCATGCCGTTGGCACCGCCAAGAGCCGCATAACGTCCGGAATATGTATACGCCGAACCGCTCCCACTCTGATATGCCTGACTGTTCGCCAGCTGATAAGTCTGTCTCGTCATGCTCTGCAGACTGTCACCATAGGAACCGCTTCCCTGAAACATGGAAGAAATATCGGTAAGCTTTGCACTTTTCAACTTGTCCTCATTGACCACAAGCTGGTTATTCTCGCCAAGCGTAATGCCGACCTTGGACAACATGGAAAGATTTCTTGAAGTCGAGCCTACCATATTCACAGACTTACGGAGAAGTGATACATTATCCACATCAGCCGTAGACTTAATGAAGGAATTGTAGTTGCTCACGAAATCCTTGATGCTCTTTGTGATCTTATCTCTGTCGTATACGGCTGCGCCGTTCTCATCGGTGCCGGTCGGCTCATAAAGAGATGCGCTGCGCAGATCCTCCAGACTGTTGTTGAGTGCGGCTGCCTGACTCTTGACGCCGACATATTTCGCCTGCTCCTCCTTCTCCTTTGTCTCAGTGCTCTCGGAAGACTTACCAGCCTTGTCCGTTGCATAATATGCCTTCATCAGCTTTCCGTAAGAACCGTTCTGGATCATCGTCAGATCGCTGAGTCCGAACGAATTGCCCGTATCCTTACTGCTGCCAATCCCGAAGATGCTATTATAAAGATTTGAAATATTCGATGAATCATAAACTCCATTTACTGCCATAAACATTCCCATTCCTTTCTCAATGTGCAAACCTCAGACTGCACGCCTGACATTTGCAAAACGGATATCCTCCGCTTTGTGCCGATGACTTTCATGCCACCATTCCTGCATACCCTCTTATAATTCTATATTAACACAAATTAACCGTTATGTCTTACTTTTCTCATTAATATTTTCTAAATTTTTTCCGGTCCTTTCCTTTGCCCCTGCTTTTATTTTCTTTCTTACGGTGATCATGCCTTTCTTCCCACTTCTTTTCACGCCAGCGTTCCTTACGCGGGGCGATCAGACACTCCGGACCAAACCCGATCAGATCCTCTCTGCCTGCTTTGATCAGTGCCTCCCTGACAAGATCGTAATTGTGCGGATTGCGATACTGCATCAGTGCACGCTGCATCGCCTTCTCGTGTGGATTGACCGGCACATAGACCTTCTCCATCGTCCGTGGATCAAGCCCTGTGTAATACATACAGGTCGATAACGTTGAAGGTGTCGGATAAAAGTCCTGCACCTGCTCCGGCATATACCCCAGATCCCGCAGATATTCCGCCAGCTCCACCGCCTCCTTAAGCCCTGAGCCAGGGTGGGAGGACATCAGATACGGTACAAGAAACTGCTTTTTGCCGGTCATCTTATTGACCCGCTGATAACGCTTGACAAAACTTTCATAAACGGCATTCTCCGGCTTTCCCATGTAATGGAGTACCCGATCCGCCACATGCTCCGGTGCTACGCGAAGCTGACCGCTGATGTGATATTTGCAGAGTTCCCGTATAAAGGAATCGTCCTTATCCTCCATCACATAATCAAAACGGATTCCCGACCGGATGAAGACCTTCTTGACGCCCGGCAGACTGCGCAGCTTACGCAGAAGCTCCAGATAATCCGAATGATCCACAGTTAAATTTTTGCACGGTTTCGGAAACAGGCACTGCTTTCCGGTGCATACTCCGTGCTCCAGCTGTTTCTGACAGGATGGATGACGGAAATTGCCGGTCGGACCACCCACATCATGAATATATCCTTTAAAATCAGGCTCCCTGATCATCTGCCCGGCCTCGGCAATGATCGATTCATGGCTTCTTGTCTGCAGAATCCTTCCCTGATGAAATGTCAACGCACAGAAGCTGCAGCCACCAAAGCAGCCGCGGTTGCTGGTCAGGCTGAACTTGATCTCCTGCAGTGCCGGCACACCACCAGCCGCCTCGTAGGACGGATGATACGCCCGCATATACGGCAGCGCATAGACATCATCTAACTCCATCTGTGTCAACGGTCTTGCCGGAGGATTCTGCACAACATACAGATGGTCGTTATATTTCTCCACCAGACTCTTCGCTGTAAAATGATCCGTATTGCAGTATTGTGTATAAAAGCTTTCTGCATATGCTTTTTTGTCATTGCTGACCTCATCATAGGACGGCAGCATCTCGGCATCATACACGGCATCTAATGACTTTGTGCGATATGCCGTTCCCTCTACATAGGTAATATCCTCCACTGCCATGCCGCTCTCAAGTGCCTCTGCAACCTCCACCACGGCGAGTTCACCCATCCCGTAGATCAGGATATTCGCCTGCGAATCCACAAGGATCGAATGCTTGAGGCTGTTGGACCAGTAATCGTAATGAGCCAGACGCCGCAGGCTCGCCTCGATCCCGCCGATAATAACCGGCACCTGCTTGTACACGCGGCGGATCAGATTGCAGTAAACGATTGTTGCATAATCCGGCCGCTTTCCGGCAACGCCGCCCGGCGTATAGGCATCACTGCTCCTGCGCTTCTTTGAAACAGTATAATGATTCACCATGGAATCCATATTCCCCGCGGACACAAGAAAGCCCAGTCTCGGCATGCCAAAAACCTGAATGCTCTGTTCATCCTTCCAGTCCGGCTGTGCGATCATTCCAACCCGGAAGCCGTGTGCCTCCAGAACACGGGTAATGATCGCTGCCCCAAAGGAGGAATGATCTACATAAGCATCCCCACACACATAAACAAAATCAACCTGTTCCCATCCCCGGTCCAGCATTTCCTGCCTTGTCACCGGTAAAAATCCCTGACTCATATATTAATGATCCTTCCTTAATTAACAGTATTTTCTTGCATAATCCATCACATTCCATTATACTTACATGGGCATTTGAGACCCTTGCATCATAAAGAAAGGACGGTACAAAAGATGCGTAAACTTCTTTTTTTTGATATTGACGGTACGATCCTGTCAGAAGGTAAAAAACGATATATTCCCGACAGTGCTGTGGAGGCAATCCACAAGCTTCAGCAAAACGGTCATCTCTGCTTCATCAACTCCGGCAGATCATGGTCTGAGATCAACGACAACATTATTGATCTCGGCTTTGACGGCTTCGTCTGCGGCTGCGGAACATTTATCAACTACCACGGAAAGCCGCTTCTTGCCGATGAGCTTCCGATGGAGCTTGCCGATGCGATCTATGCGGATCTTCACAGCTATAAGCTGGAATGGCTTTTGGAGGGACAGCATGCGATCTATTACAGCACTCTCCCATACCGCACACACATCGGTGATTTCTATAAGGAATACCATACTCTTTTCCCGGATCACTGCGTGGATTATCCACCTGAGACACGGGGACTGCATTTTGACAAATTCTGTATCTGTGTCACACCTGAAAGTGATCTGTCCGGTTTTATGGACAAGTACAAAGACAGACTTACCTTCATCGACCGCGGAAACGGTTTTTATGAAGTTGTCCCTGTCGGTCATTCCAAGGCAACCGGCATTCAGTTTCTGATGGATTATTTTGACATTCCACTGGAGGATACGATCGCAATCGGCGACAGCAATAATGATCTTCCCATGCTGGAATTTGCGGGCTTAAGCATCGGCATGCAAAAAAGTGATGCCGACGTTTTGAGTACTGTAGACTATGTAACAGATACGGTTGAAAACGACGGCATCTATAAGGCAATGAAACATTTTCATTTAATCTGATGTACGTTCCAGTGCAGTTTTATATAACATCATCAGGTATGCGTCCACAAAGCAGAAACGGTTGCAGACAAACTCGTATACCTTGTACAAAAAGCACAGACCAATCAGTGCCAGACTGACATTGGTCACAGCCGGCTGCAGTCCCATGGCGATCAGTACGACATTCGCCACGATATAAAACAGAAACACAAAACTGAACTGACGTGCGATCCGAAATGCCTCCAAAAGAGTGCCCGCAAGGCGCTCTTTTTTCTTGGCAATCTCCTCCGGAGTCCATTCCCGGATACGTTCGCACATTTCCCGATACACTTCTTTGCCATCTGTCTCAATCTCGTCCAGCGGATTGTTCTCTTTCATTTCCTCACGGCACATTGTCACAAAATGCCGGTAGCTCTTCTGCCCAAACTCTGCCCGCAGGCGTTTCCGAAAAACATTCATTGTCTTTTCCCCATCTTTTATGATATCGGACCGCTTACACGGTTCGTTTTCTCTTCTTGCATCATTATATGATGTCGGAGTCAAAAAGTGTTTGTCTCCAACCGGTGCTGCGTATTGCTCCCTTGCATCCCTATATGATAAAGTCAGAAATGGGTGTCTGTCAAGTCTCTGATCGATTCCAAAATGAAATACACTAATCAATTCCAAATCGAAATACCGTGTAATGCTTATACGGCTCTCCCGCCTTCAGCACGATATCCGGAAACTCCGGTGTATTGATGGCATTCGGAAAATTCTGTGTTTCAAAGCAGACAGCACTGGACGGGCCATACACCATGCCATCTTTTCCCTTCTCTCCGGAAAGCTCCGGTGCCGTATACATCTGAATGCCCGGCTGGTCGGTCAGAACGGTAAGCGTCCTTCCGGTCTCCGGTGCCCTGCATACTGCCGCCGTAACAACCTCACCCTTCTCATGCCCAAGCACAAAATTATGGTCATAGCCCTTGAAATAGTCCGGACTACTCTTATCCGAAACAACATCGGTACCGATCACCTTAAATTCTCTGAAATCAAATGGTGTACCTGCCACATCGACAAACTCGCCGGTCGGATATAACAGCTCATTGACCGGATTATACTGCTCTGCCAGAATCTTTACCTCATGATTCAGGATCTGTCCACCCTTGTGACCGCCCTTTCCCAGATTGAAATAAGAATGATTCGTCATATTGACTACGGTGTCTGCATCGGAAACACCCTCGTAATCAATGATCAGCTCATCGTCGTCCGTCAGATGATATGTAATGCTGTATGTGAAATTCCCCGGGAAATGCTGTTCCCCATCCGGGCTGATCCTGGAAAATGTCAGGATTTCCTCGCCATCTCCCTTCTCATACTCCGCCTCATACATCAGATAATTAAACCGTAAGAAACCACTGTGAAGACAGTTCGTGGAATCATTCTGATCAAGCTTATACTCGACTCCGTTGATCGTAAAATGACCATCCGAAATACGGTTTGCGCAGCGTCCGACCGGAGCGCCGAAGCTTGGTTCGTTGACTTCGTAGGAAGCGACATCATCATATCCGTGTACAACATCATCAAAATTGCCGTCCCGGTCCGGCACCCAGATATTTGTGATAACCGCTCCGAGATCAATAAACGATACCTTCATTCCGTTCTGATTCGTCAACGTATAACGCGTTACCTCACGTCCATCCTTTGTGGTTCCAAATTTTTCCTTCTGCATCATTTTCCCTCCATACCTTAAGTTTGCTAAGCTCCCTATTTCCAGTCACTTAAAACATTAAGTTAATTATAGCAAAAGTAACTATATATGACAAGACTTCACAACCGCAATCTGATCGATTCCGTAATACAAAAAGACGTCAACCATCTCTCCCGTGATCTCCTCTCCGCTGACGGCGATCGGAATTGCCGGCGGGCATGATACAGTTTCCTGTGCAAGAATCCTGCCAACCGACTTCTTCACCGGGATCATTTCCGAATCTGCAAAAACAGCTTCGCGAATGCTCATCCTGCGTACGGCAGGTGTCTGCCCGACTGGCATTGCCGGCTTTAACGGCTTCCTGCGGTGGCGCAGTCTCGTTTCGCGGACCCAAAGCCTCATATTCTCCCAGTCAATCGGTGAAGTCATCATTCCCACCATCAAAACAACCGTGTTGCAGTCTGCAAATTCACATTCAATGCTCTTTCGGGTGGCTCCATTCACATTTGCCCCACCGGCACGCATTTCTTCTGCGATCACACGACCATCGTAACCGGAGGCTCCCGTGTCGATCACGATCTTGAGCGGCTCGGATTCCCGGACATAAATTCCTGCGAGATCAGTTATCCTTCGAAACCGTTGTACCTGCTCGATGCTGTGCGCAAGCTCTGTTCTGATCCGCCGGTCCAGATAATCATTACACAGATCCAATGACTGCAGAATCAAATACGACGGGCTTGTAGAGCCAAACATCGCCAGTCCCTTTCCGGCATAATCCTGCAGAGCCTCCGCCATGTTCCTGCTGATATGAAGGTATGCACCGCCCGTCAGAACGATCAGTGTCTTATGGGCGGAATCACAGCAGATATCTGCACCGAGATAGATCGGATGTAAGCTTTCTTCCAGAAAAGCAAGATATGCTCCATGTGCATTGTCCACGGCAAGCAGTGTACCCTTTTCATGACACACCGCCGCAATCCCCGCAACATCGCTTAAAACACCCAGATAATCCGGCGAGGTGATATACACAGCCGCTGGAAGGTACTCGCATTCCTCCAGAGCCTTTCGGACATCCTCCGGCTCCACCACCGCCGAGCAAAGTCCCTGCGCCGCCCCGCTTCGTATAAACTCAATATCAAGATCTAACAGTGCACAGCCATCCAGCATGGCACGGTGAACATTTCTCGCCGCCAAAATGTACGGTCTTTTCCCTCGGTTCTGTGGCAGTCTCTTCCAGTACATCACCACCGCATAGAGCATTGCCTTGACCGCCAGAGAGGATCCCTCTGTAGAGTACAGCGTGGCACCTGTCCCGAATAACGTACCGGCATTCTTCTGACTCTCCCCAAGGATCCCCTCTGATTCCGATAAAACATCCGCCCCTGCGATCTCCGTAATATCACGTTCTTCGATTCGGAGCGGACCGATACCCTTGTGTCCGGGCATGTGTGCACGGACACCTCTTGCGGCTATGTATTTTTCTACAAAATCATAAACCGGTGTATTCACGATTTCTTCTCCTGTCCGGCAGTGTTCGCCTGCGTTTCCTGCTGTCCGGCTGCATTTTCCTGCGCTTCCCTCTGCTTCAGCGCATCGCGGATCTGGTTCATATAGATCTGCTCACGCATACGATTGTTTGCTTCTGTCTTTTTCTGAAGACCGGCAAGCATATTGATCGCATAGAGAACCATCGGCACAAGCACTGTCATCATGATACTTCCGATAAACCAGTTGCGTGATCCGTCTGATGCAAATATTGCCGTAATGATCGTCATCACATACATAAATACCAGCAAAATAACACCAATCATTGCCAAAACCCGTTTAAATTTGTCCATAAATTCACCCTTCCTTTCTTTTAATCACAATTTTCCAATCTCTTTAAAATGTTCTTTTATCTTCTTCTCATAGCCATTGTCCGACAGGTTAAAGAAGGTTGTTCCCTCAAGCTCATCCGGAAGATACTGCTGCTTCACATAATGATACGGATAATCGTGGGAATACAGATAGCCGATGCCATGTCCCAGCTTCGCCGCACTCTTATAATGTGCATCCTGCAGATGTGCCGGGATCGGACAGGTCTTGGAATGTGCCACAAGATCCATCGCCGCATCGATCGCCATGATCGACGAATTACTTTTCGGGGCACACGCCACATACGTCGCCGCCTGCGCAAGCACGATCCGCGCCTCCGGCATGCCAAGCCGTTCCACTGCCTGTGCCGCACTTGTCGCCACAACTAATGCCTGCGGGTCTGCATTCGACACATCCTCTGCCGCACAGATCATGATACGACGTGCAATAAACGCCACATCCTCCCCGGCATAAAGCATCCGTGCCAGATAATACACTGCCGCATCCGGATCGGACCCCCGCATACTCTTGATAAACGCTGAGATCGTATCGTAATGATTGTCCCCGGACTTATCATAGCGAAGCACCCGTTTCTGAATACATTCTCCGGCAACCTCCATATCAATATGTATCTTGTCATCCTCACTGCGCTCTGTCGACAGCACGCCAAGCTCCAGCGCATTGAGGGCGCTTCTGGCATCTCCGTTTGCCACGTCCGCCAGAAAATCTGCCGCATCATCCTCCAGAACAACACGATAGCTTCCCATCCCCCGCTCGTTATCCTCCACCGCACGGAACAAAAGCTGTCTGATATCCTTCTTTGTAAGCGGCTTTAATTCAAAGATCACCGACCGCGAGATCAATGCGCTGTTCACTTCGAAATACGGATTCTCCGTGGTCGCACCGATCAGGATAACGGTTCCGTCCTCCACATAAGGGAGAAGATAATCCTGCTGACCTTTGTTAAAACGGTGAATCTCATCCACGAAAAGGATCGTCTTCTTACCGTACATGCCCGCCTGATTTTTGGCTTCCTGTACTACCTCTTCCATATCCTTCTTACCGGCAGAGGTCGCATTGACCTGACGGAATACTGCACTTGTCGTATTTGCGATCACCTTCGCAAGCGTTGTCTTACCGGTTCCCGGCGGTCCGTAAAAGATAACCGAGCTTAACTTATCTGCCTGAATCGCACGATACAATAACCGATTCTTTCCGACAATATGCTCCTGTCCCACCACTTCATCTAACGTCCGCGGACGCATCCTGGAGGCTAACGGGGCATCATCGTCCTTCGTCTGTTCCCTCATATATTCAAATAAATCCATAACAATATAACATTCCTTTCCCTTTGCCGGCTATTCCTCAAAGATCATCGGTTTTCCGTCAAGAACCGCAAAAAACAACGGATCCGACACCTCAAGCTGTGCCTTTCCCGCCGTTGCCTCTGTGATCTCCTTCTGAAGCAAGGTGCATTCCTCCTCCGGCACAAGCACATCCATCTCCACCGCCTCCGCATAGCGCGTATCAAGCACCGGAATATTTCTCTTGCCGACAATATACTGCATTTTGCCGATGCCATTGTAATCTGTGCCGATCGAAAGCTTTCTGCCTGACTGCCTTGTCATGATCCGGCTTGCAGCAAGTCCCGCCTGCGTCGCCTGTGAATATGCGCGGACAAGACCACCGGTTCCAAGCAGTGTTCCTCCAAAATAACGGGTCACAATAACAAGCACATTATGTATTCCTCTGCCCTGCAGCACCTCCAGAATCGGGCGTCCGGCAGTTCCGGACGGCTCTCCGTCATCACTGCATCGGCTGATCTCATCATTCGGTCCGATCACAAAGGCATGGCAGTTATGACGGGCATCCCAGTACTGCTTCCTGATCTGTTCAATATGTTCCACAGCCTCCTGTTCAGAATGCACCGGAAACACATGCGCAATAAACCGTGATTTCTTCTCCACGATCTCATCGCTGCCTCCCTCATAAACAACATCATAGGTCTGTTTCATTGCCATATCATTCCCTTTCTTTCTGTCCGGTCACCTTCATCATACCGGTCCCCAGCGTTACAAACGCTCCAATGATCATCAGTATATAGAAATTAACACCGCGGCTGAGCAGCATCGCCGACATCGCCGTTTTCTTATTCATGATCTGTTTAAACATCGTCACAAAGAAGCCTTCATTGATCCCGACCCCTCCCGGCATCGGCAAAATATCAATGCAGACGGCAACAAAGCTCTGCAGCATAATGACCTCCCACGGCGAAACGCCATGCTGTCCGAGTGCCAGATATACAAACCATGTCACCGCAAAAAAGCTGAGCCGCTGCAGCACCGTCACTGCCAGCACAATAAAGAACACTTCCCAGTGTGTTCTCATGTAGACAGCTCCCTCCTGATACAGTTCCAGCGAACGGTCTAACTTCTCCATAAAACGTTTCTTGTGGCGGATGATCCGCAGCTTATGGCAGATCCAGGTTCCAACGTGTGCCAGATTGCGGACACCGTTTCGGGAAAATACCACGATCGAGTACAAAATAATGGATACCAGATTCACAACGATCCCCACTAGAAACAGCCAGTAATAGTGTCCCAGATACTGATGAAGAAATCCCCGGAAAAACAGCATCACAACGCCTTCGATCAGAAGAAGCGCTATCTTGTAAATGATTGTCCAAAACAAAAGCGCCACTGAAGAAACACCAATCGAGATGTTGTCCTCATGCATATAATAAACCTGCATCGGCTGCCCGCCACTCGCAGACGGCGTGATCGCATTAAACAAAAACCCGATAAACGTATAACGGATCCCATCCTTCAACCTCATCGGTGTTCCTGCCGACTGTACAATAATTTTTAAGGAAACGGCCTGCAGTACAAGATACGCCATTGCAAACAAAGCCGCAAATATAAGCCAGCTTTTGTCTGCCCCTCTCAATACTTTCAGGATTGATCTAAGATCTTCTCCATGCAGAAGGGTATAAAAGGTAAAAATAAGAACTACGATCATCAATATGATGTTAAATACATAGGTTGTCTTTTTACGCATCAAATGACCTCACCTTTCTATCGAATCTGCCTTCTCCCCGTCAAAATCACCGCAGCCTGAACGTCTTCGGTGCCAGCTTCCATACAAGCAAAATACCGACCACCATCGTAACTACGGTCACGCTAAGCAACAGCACCGCAAAATAGGTGGGCGGTGTGTGAAGCTGCAGACAGCTGTATGCAGCAACATACACGCCGCCATTACATGCTTTATAGCCGACACTTGTCGTATTGCCCGCTTCCGTGAATGGTTGAAAAATATAATACATGCAAAGAAACAGCACCGAGAAAAACACGGACAATATCACGATACAGCCCAGAATCGCCACAATCTGCAGCATGTCCCGAAATCGACCCAGCAGCATCAGATTTACAAATACGCCGACACAAAATGTCAGAATAAATGCGACTTCTGTCTGAAGCATATATTTCAGGCGGATGCGAAAGCTTGAAATGATTGCCTCCGGTGTCCGGTAATATCCATACTTCAACAGGGAAGCATCACAGTGAAAAAACATCGCCTGTGTCAGCTTCTCACCACTCGAAGAGCAGTACATCACAAACACAAGAACCGGAAGCAGTAAATTCACTACTTTCCATGCGCTGTCACTCATCGACTGAAACTGTGCACCGGAGAGCACAAAACGACTGACGATCACAGCTAAAGCCGCAACTGCAAAAATTCCTTCTGCCAGCCAGCGCTTGATCTGGCTCGGCCTGCGAAGCAGCTTCTTATGCCGTTCAAAAAAGATTGCATGAAGATAATCATAGCCATTCTTATTCGGAAAAAGACGTTCCGGCACCTCATCCTCATCCAGCGAATTTTCCAGTTTTGTTTCGATGGAACCAGCACCCTCCGCCTGCTTTTGTTTCTCCGTCACACGTGCAAAACCGCAGCATATTCTTGCAACCTGCAGATACTTCGGATATGCTCTCAGATACCTTACACTGACAACGGCTGCCACCAGAAGGATCAAAATAAGAACTGCCTGCAGTCCCAGCGAGAAACGTCCTGCATCGAACAGCGGATGAAACACCTGTATATGTTTGTCACCCGGTCTGCTCTGCAGCAGATACAGAACCGGATAACACAAATACGCCAAAAACACCATGGCAAAATTATACATGTAATATCCGCCCTGCACTTTAGGGCTTCTATCCTGATACGGAATCTTGTCATAATGCTCACAAAGCTTTAACGAAACCGCCTCCCCGATCGGGCGGCAGCAGATGTAGCACAACAGCACCCACAGAAAAACTCCGGTATGGCCCGGACAGATCCGTCCCACGATCAACAGAAATGCAACCGCCCAGTAAACAGTCTGACTGGCAGACTGGAACAGAGACCTTGTCAGATAATACTGCTTTGCATCGATCCGCATCAGATTCAGAAGAAGGTAATCCTCCTCACTACCATCGGTAACGATCCTGCTGTTGGTAAAGGTTCCCATAAAGCAGCTGCATATCAGAAATGTCCACACAAACATATTGCCAAGTGTCTTATTATCCTCAAAGCCAAGACCGCCGGCAAGCAGACTATTCGGCACAATGATCACCAGTATGAAATAAAATGCCTTCCATATAATATCCTTTAACACATTCCATATCATGCAGAGAATTCCCAACGCCTTCTTGATATCGCTGCGCACATACCACTCCTCGGAGATCAGTCCCTTCAACGGTCTGAAATTCAGGACCGTGTAGATCAGCTTATTGATCTTCTGCGCAATGATCAGCTGGAATTGACAAATTATATTATTCATTCACAAAATCCTTTCCCGGTCTCATTACTGACTCAAAAGCTCCATCACATGCTCTTCGAAGCCTTTGTCGTGACAGTCAAGATCCTCAACTCCGGCAAGCTTTCCCTGATGCAGCAGCACGATCTCATCACACAGATCCTGTGCAAGCTGCAAAATATGAGTTGATAATATAATGATGTGATCCTTCTTCATTTCCAGCAAAAGCTCCTTCATCTCATGGGCTGCCACAACGTCAAGAGACGTCAGCGGCTCGTCCAGCAGAAGGATCGGCGGTTTACTGATCAGCAGACAAAGCATCTGCATTTTATTCTTCATGCCGTGGGAATATCCCTTCAGCAGGCGGTCCAGATCCGGAAGCTCCATTCCAACCATCTGTGCATATTCCTCCACGGTCCGCGGATCCTTGATCCTGTCCCTGTTGATATCCAGAAAGAACTTGATAAATTCATATCCGGTCAAAAACTCCGGCAACACCGGAGTTGAAAAGGCATACCCCATCATATCATAGGAAATGTCTTTCTTCTCGCCGTTCTCTTCCATATAAACCGTACCCTCGTCATATTCTATCTCCTGACTGACACAGTTGAACAGTGTAGTCTTACCGGCACCATTGCGTCCCAGCAGTCCGTATATCTTTCCCTTTTCAAACTGAAAGGATGCACCGTTTAAAACCTGCTTCTCCTCAAAGCTCTTCCCGATCGCATCGACAACTAATCTCATATCAATATAAATCCCCTTTTCTTAAGCAGCCTGTTACAAAGAAAATCCACGCAGGCAGTTTTCTTCTGCCCCCAAAGCTATCTGTTGTCCGGCAGCAGCTTTGCCACCGCAGGAAACAGCTCCACGCTTCTCTTTAATATACCTTTCACATAGGCAATAAAAATCCCATAATTAACAATCGGCACCTGACACTGCTGTGCCCGGAAGATCCGGTGCTTCATTTCCTTCTCATGAAGCGTACAGCCACCGCAGTGAATGATCAGCGCATAACCTGACAGATCCGTCGGAAAGCCTGTTCCGCTGCAGGTTTCAATCGTAAGAGACTTACCGGTGTACTCTGCAAGCCACCGTGGAATCTTCACTGTCCCGATATCGTCACACTGGCGGCGGTGCGTACAGCCCTCTGCGATCAACACACGGTCACCATCCTTCAAGCGGTCCACTGCAGTCACACCTTCCACCAGCGCCTGCAGATTGCCTTTGTGCCTTGCAAATAAAATGGAAAAAGACGTCAGTGGAATGTCCTGCGGTACAATGCGGGACACCTCACCAAACGCCTGTGAATCTGTAATCACCATACGCACCCTGCCTTTCAGCAGATCAAGTGTCATGGCAAGTGACGGCACCTGTGTCACCACCGATACCGCCTGATTATCCAACAGGTCACGAATAACCTGCTGCTGTGGCATGATCAGACGTCCCTTTGGGGCTGCCGAATCGACCGGAACAACAAGCAAGACGACATCATCTTTCTCGACAAGATCTCCCAGGATATGCAGCTTCAGATCCGTATCCGGTGCGAGCATCACCAATGCATCCTTCAGGGCATCGAGTCCCATATTTTGGACAGTGCTCACTGCACAGACCGGAACCGTTCCATTCTTAGCCATTATACACTGGCGGCGGTGCGTAAGCTCCTCCCCGGAAAGCTTGTCCGCCTGATTTAATACGATCACATAGGGAAGCTTTTTCTCCTCGATCATCGCAAGGATCTGCTCCTCCTCAGCGCCCATTCCTCTGCCACTCTCCAGCTCCTGCTTCGTGAGTCTGGAAACATCGAGAACAAGCATGGCGATATCCGTTCGGTTTAACACCTCAATCGCCTTCTCCACGCGCATCCTTCCTAGTGCGCCCTCATCATCCAGTCCGGGCGTATCAATAAACATACACGGTCCGATCGGCAGTATCTCCATCGCCTTGTAAACCGGATCTGTCGTAGTTCCCTTCACATCTGATACGATGGCAAGCTGCTGCCCTGTCACCGCATTGATCACACTGGATTTACCGGCATTCCTCCTGCCAAAAATCGCTATCTGCACTCTGTCTCCATTTGGTGTTGCTGTCAAACTCATGATGTCGCCTCCTGCTCATAATCCACTGTCTGTCATCTATAATTACCGGATCTGTCCATCTCCACTGATCAGATACTTCATGGTGGTCAACTCCTTCAGTCCCATCGGACCTCTTGCATGAAGCTTCTGCGTGGAAATGCCGATCTCCGCACCCAGTCCAAATTCACCGCCATCGGTAAAACGTGTCGAACAATTCACATATACGCATGCCGAATCCACCTCTGCCTGAAACTTCGCAGCGTTAGCGTAGCTTTCGGTCACAATGCACTCGGAATGACCGGTCGAATACTTTGCAATGTGTGCGATTGCCTCATCCACGGAATCAACGACTTTCACCGCCAGCTTATAATCTAAAAACTCTGTCGCATAATCCTGCTCAATTGCCGGAACCACACAGTCCCCAAGAATCTGCGCCGTTCTCTCACAGCCTCTGAGCTCCACCTGATGCTCATCCAGCTTTGCCTTCAGCATCGGCAGAAATGCCTCTGCCACGCTCTTATGTACCAGACAGGTCTCAAGTGCATTGCAGACACTCGGTCTCTGCGTCTTACCGTTGTCAGTGATCTCCACTGCCATCGCAAGATCCGCTGTCTCATCCACATAAATATGACAGTTACCCGTTCCTGTCTCGATAACCGGAAGTGTCGCATTCCGGACAACTGCCCGGATCAGTCCTGCTCCTCCTCTCGGAATCAGAACATCGATCAGACCGTTGGCTTTCATCATCTGTGTGGAAACTTCCCTGGATGTATCCTCCACAAGCTGTATAATATCCTCCGGAAAACCACAGGCTGCCACTGCCCCACGCATAGTATCCATCAGCACCTTGTTAGAGCAGATTGCCTCCTTGCCGCCACGCAGGATTGCTGCGTTACCACTCTTAATACAAAGTGATGCCGCATCCACCGTCACATTCGGGCGGGACTCATAAATAATGCCGACCACCCCCATCGGTACACGGATCTTGGTGATCTTCATACCGTTCGGACGGGTAGAACCCTCAATAACCTGTCCCACCGGATCCTCCAGATTGATAAGCTGGATACATGCATCCGCAATTCCCCTGATCCGCTCCGGAGTAAGTCTTAAACGATCCACCATCGTCTCGGAAATTCCGTTCTCCCTTGCGTTCGCAATATCCTTTTCATTCTCTGCAAGAATCTGCTCCTGCTTCTGTAAAAGCCGGTCTGCGATACAGCGCAGGATCTCGTTCTTCTGTCCTGTGGACGCTGTCGCCAGACTCTTCTTGGCATTCTGTGCTTTCTGCCCTAACTCTTCAATATAATTCATCCTTCTGCCCCCTTCTGATGCTTCTGTCATTCTCTTCCTGCATTCCTGTAAGGTCTACTTAGGAATTGCTTTTGAACATGCAACTGCCAATGCACCCGGTCCGATATGGCAGGATACACTGAGCGACAACGGATTGCAGACGATTTCGTCCCTTACCCGAAAATGCTCCCGCAGCTCTTCTACAAACTCTGCCGCCGCTTCCTCGTTGGCGGTATGTGCCACCTCAATATGAATATTGTCCATATTATCCAGACCGCCGAAACGCTCCTTAATATCTGTCTCCATCGCTGCGATCATTTTGGATACCCCCTGCTTCTTAGTGCGGGCAATCGTAAAAGCATCTAACTTCTCTCCCTGGATCTGAAGCACCGGCTTTAAACGAAGTGCTGTTCCAAGAGCCGCTGCTGCCGGCGTAATTCTTCCGCCCTTTTTCAGATACGTCAGAGTATCTAACATAATATAGATACTTGACTGCATTTTCTCCTGTTCGAGAAGTGCCTTGATCTGTGCTGCATTCATGCCGCGCTCTGCAAGCTCTATGGCATCCATCGCAGACTGGCGCTGTGTAACGGAAATTCTCTGGTTGTCAACCACCTGCACTCTGCCATCATAATCCTGTGAAAGCATCTGTGCTGTGGAACAGGAACCTGACAATCCGCTCGACATCGGGATATATACAACCTCATCGGCATCCTCAAGTGCCTTATCCCAATACTTTGTGACATCCTCCACGGAAGGCTGTGATGTGGAAACCGTGGCATTCTGTGCCAGCTTCTCATAAAACTCCTCCTGTGTCAGACTGATATCCTCATAATAAATCTTATCGTCAATGATAAACGGCATCGGCAGAACGGCGATCCCCATTTCCTTTGCCTCAATCTGTGTAATTCCACTATTGCTATCTGTCATAACTGCAACTTTACTCATGATAATCCTCCATATTCCATCGGAATCTGCATTTACACATACTTCCTTAAATTATATATGAAATCCCCGCCAATAGCAACATTTTCCTTGATTCTTCGCATACCCCGTAGTAGAATGATTATTGTTTAAAAAAAGGAGGTGATCCCATGCATCGTTTTTTACGTTCCATCGGTTTCAGTCACATCAATACCAGGCAGGACATGGATAAGCTGCTTGGAATCATCATGAATGAACCGGATCAGACGAAAAAGATCGCTTTATCAAAGAATCATATATATACAGAATTTACCAAAGAATTTGCCAGCCACGCCGGCATTGTTGTCCGTGGAGAGTATGATGAGAAAGGTTTTTTTCATATTGAACATCATTTTCCTTATCTGAAAGGAACGCTTCTGTCCACTAATTCCGATATCACGGTGAACAAGCGCGTGGATACCGATGCCTTTACCGGCATGTGCGATGATATCCGTCTTGGTATTTCAATGATCTTTTATCTGCAGAATGCCGTGGATTATCTGATGCTTAACTGCAGCGACAACACGCCGCATAAAGCAAGAACTTACCTTTCCGGGCTCGCGCTGGAGGGCACGATTCTTCTCGGCGTCGAGAATAACGAGGATACCCGAAAACGTAAGTCATACCGCACACGTATGCGTAATCAGCTCATCGCCATGGCAAAGTCCGGTGATCAGGATGCCATCGACAGTCTTACCGTGGACGAGATTGATCTGTCCTCACAGATCAATCGCCGAATCCGCACAGAGGATCTGTACAGTCTTGTCGAGACAAGCTTTATCCCATACGGCTCCGAATCTGACAATTATCAGATCCTTGGAACGATCATCAACTGGAGCTGTGTCAAAAATCAATATTCCGGCGAGGATATTTATGAATTACTGATTTCCTGCAATGACATTATTCTGACCATTGCCATCAATCGGAGTTCTCTGGTCGGCGAGCCAATGATCGGACGCCGTTTCAAGGGCGTTATCTGGATGCAGGGTACCGTGGATTTCCAGAAGATTAATTCATAAAAGAAACCTTCCTATGCCACCAATTGATGTATGCTCATAATATTTCTTATGACAGAAAAATCAAATAGGCATTTTGCCTCGTAAAACAAATGAATCCGTGAACTGTGACGAAAAAATTGACGCAGATCAGTAGGATTTCTGAAAAGTCTTTGCTTTGCAATGCTTTGATAAATAGGCGTCCGAAACATCTGAATCCCACCTCGGGGCGAGTACGTCAGGATGCGTTTATCAAAAATCAAAGCAGCAAAGCATATCGACTTTTCGAAATCCGTAAGTGACAAGATAATTTTTTCGTCACAGCTCACGGATTTTTCAGTTCTTTGGATGGCAAAATGCCATGTGGTTAATTGGACATAAGAAATATTATGAGCAAATTTCCGTAATAAACATGGAAGGTTTGGTCATAAACATTTACCACATCTGCTCACCGAGCGGACAGTGCTGAGCGGTGCGATACGCCCGCGCCTCCACATAGCCGCCGCATTTTAGGCAGGTTCCCAAATAAAGATATTTACATTCTTTGCAGACGGTGAGTCTCTCCTCGTAGAGTTCATCGTCTGCTTTTTCATGGTCGGGCACCTGTGACTGATACTTCCGGATCTGCGCCAGATCGTCCCGATCCGTCATTTCGCGGATCAGGCAGCGCACACAAAACGGCTTAGCAGACATAACAATTGACCCGGCACACACTGTTGACCGGCAGAGTTAATGTCTGGATATTGCCGCTCCATTCCTCCTCCGTCTCATAGGCACGGACATGATCCGGATCCTCAAATGTATTATAGGCATGCACCTCTCCATCAAGCATGGCAATGGATGCCTCCCCGGCAAAGGAATACTGCATTGGCAGCTCCAATTCCACCGAAAGCGTATCGCACAGAGAGGTATTGGCAAGTGTGATGGTCAGCAGCTTCTGTCCGTTCTGCTCCGTCACGGAAACCGATTCGGACAATGCCGGGATCGTAATATCATTATAATGAACTGCCGGTCCTTTCACCGTGCGCCCGTTTTCTACGCATGTAGTCTCATCTGTGTGGCTTTCCACCAGCTCTGCCCCCTGGTGCGGCACATACATCCGGAACACATCGTAGGTCGGAGTTTTTAATATCTTGCTTCCTTCGGTCAGAAGCATTGCCTGAAGGACATTTACAACCTGCGCGATATTTGCCATAGCGATACGGTCGCTGTGCTTATTGAAAATATTCAGACTCAGTGCCGCAACGATCGCATCCCGCATGGTGTTCTGCTGATACAGAAAGCCCGGATTAGTTCCCGGCTCAACATCATACCAGGTTCCCCACTCATCCACGAAAAGATCAATATTATGCTCCGGATCATGCTCGTCCATGATCTCAAGATGCTTCTCAATAATATTCTCAATATACATCGCCTTGGAGATTGTTGTGTAATATTCCTGCTCATCGAAATCCGTCGCACTGCCCTTGTGCTCCCAATCACCCGGCAGTGTGTAATAGTGAAGACTGATCGCATTGGCATGCCAGTGGTCGATACGGCTCATAAGCTCCTTCGTCCAGTTATAGTCCTCAGCATTCGGTCCACAGGCAACCTTATACAGCTTATTGTCCCCGTAATTCTTGCAGAAGCACTGATATCTCTTGTATTCATTGGCATAAAAATCCGGACTCATGCTGCCACCGCAGCCCCAGTTCTCATTGCCGATCCCGACATATTTGAGATGCCACGGCTCCTTGCGCCCATTTGCCTGACGCTGCTTCACAATCGTGGAATCACCGTCCGCCGTCATATATTCAATCCACTCTGCTGCCTCCTGAACCGTTCCACTCCCCAGATTCACAGCAATGTACGGTTCACAGCCAAGCTGATCGCACAGCTCCATAAATTCATGTGTCCCAAAGCTGTTATCCTCAACCGTGCCTCCCCAGTTGGTGTTGACCATACGGCGGCGTTTCTCTTTCGGTCCGATACCGTCTCTCCAGTGATATTCATCCGCAAAGCAGCCGCCCGGCCAGCGAAGTACCGGGAGTTTCAATGCGCGAAGCGCATCCACAACATCCTTGCGCATTCCATTCTTGTTAGGAATCTCGGAATCCTCCCCCACATAAACACCGTCATAAATGCAGCGGCCAAGATGCTCCGAAAACTGCCCATATATCTCTGGAGCAATATAACTTAAAGTTTTGGCAGGATCAATATGTAATGTTGTTTTAATCATAATCGTTTCCTTTCATCAATAAATGTTTTCACCTCAAGCTGCACACCGGTTATTCAATGGCGCACCATAATATATTCCATGTACGCAGTTTGGTTTTCTCTACAAAACAGGGCAACGCTCCGTATCAGGAACGCTGCCCTTCTAAAATCAACTTGTCAAAGTGTGTATCATGCGGATGCCCCGGATCACTCCATCACCTTGCAATTTCCGCAAACATCTCTATTATAATAAGTTCATATCAGCCATTGCCTTGCGCAGGATCTCCTGATTCTGTGGCTCCATCTCAGTCAGTGGTGCGCGGAGTGTTCCGACTTCTTTCCCCATCATATTAAGAGCTGCCTTTACAGGGATTGGATTAACCTCACAGAACAGTGCATTGCAAAGTGGAATACTGTCAATCTGCATCTTGGCTGCTCTCTTCACATCGCCCTCAAGGTAGCTTGTTACCATGTCGTGCATAAACTTTGGTGCAACATTGGATACGACAGAGATAACACCGAGACCGCCAAGAGAAAGGATCGGAACGACCTGATCATCGTTACCGGAGTAAAGCTCGATGTTGCCATCACAAAGGTTCATGATCTTTGCAACGTTGCTGAGATCTCCTGAGGCTTCCTTTACGCCGACAATATTGTCAACATTCTTAACCAGAGATGCGATCGTAGCCGGTGCCATCGCACATCCGGTACGGCTTGGTACATTATAAAGAATTGCAGGGATCTTGATCTCATTTGCAATCGTGGTGTAATGAGCGATCAGACCATTCTGGGTTGCCTTATTATAATAAGGTGTTACCAGAAGAACACCGTCAGCTCCTGCCTCCTCAGCTTCCTTGCTGAGCTGTACTGCCGTTGCGGTGCAGTTTGAACCGGTACCTGCGATCACAGGGATACGTCCCTTAACGCGGTCGATTGCAAAGCGGATCGTATCCATATGCTCTTCCTCTGTCATGGTAGCAGACTCTCCTGTCGTGCCGCAGATAATGATCGCATCTGTCCGTCCTGCGATCTGCTCCTCGAGAAGTTCGTCCAGTTTATCGAAATTTATCTCGTGATTTTCCTTCATAGGTGTGATCAGTGCCACACCGGCTCCCTTAAATAATGCCATAATAATTATTACCTCCTTATAATATAATAAATGTAAAATGGATAGTTATGTTATCATAAAAAAAAGACGGGGATACGCCGTCTCAGAATATACACTGGTATATACTTGATAGCGCTCCATCCAATGATGACAGTCATGTCGTTATTCACGCCATGCCCAAGGAGTATCCTGTCAGGCAGAATATCCTTTCGGCACTGTTCCCTTTCCACGATCCTCCTCTGCCTCCTGGGACATCAGATCACGTACTGATGAAGAGTGCGACCTCTATCTAAGCGACAGCATACCACTATTGATGCGCCTTGTCAAGCCAATTAAATAGTGTTATGCTGTACATTATAATGATGTTGGCGTCAATGAGATTTTGCCCCCTGCATCACTATAATGATCAAAATGGAGGTTTCCATGAAGTTTGGCGAAAATGAAATTTTAGAGCGGGAACAGAAGCTGTTCTCGACAGAACATAGATTTTTAAACCGGCTGCGTCTGGACGATCTGTGCTTCCAGCTTTTCCTTTTGCTTGCCATTCTGGCTGTGATAAGCGTCTGCCTTATCGGAGCTTTCCGCGGAATCGTAAGCAGTGCTCCGACCGTGAATGAAAAGCAGATCCTGACCAGTTCCAAAACGACAATATTATATGATAAGGATGGCAATGAGCTGCAGCGGCTGGACGGCTCCGGGATCCGGCAGAATTATGTCGCACTGAATAAGATTTCCATGGCGGCACGCAACGCATTTATCGCCGCAGATGACACGGAATATTACAAGCATCACGGCGTAGATATCCGCAACTTTTTCTACGCCTTTTATCCGGATTCCGCATCGGCACAGTACGCCGGAAGCAGACGAACCTTAACCCAGAAACTGATCCGTAATCAGATCTTTGTCAGCGACAACAACAGCTCCTCTATGGAACGGGTCGTCCAAAAGATTCAGGAACAGTATCTGGCTGTCCAGTTTGAATCCGAGGTTGGCAAGGATAAGATTCTGGAATATTATCTGAACACACTCTATTTTGGCGGAAACCGGATTGGGATCGGTGCGGCTGCCGAATATTATTTTGATAAGAAGGCACAGGATCTGACCATATCCGAGTCAGCCGTGCTTGCAGCTTTGGCGCAGGATCCCGCCGTTTACGACCCGGTAGAGCAACAGAAGTCCAACAGTAACAAACGAACAGAAATCCTCAATGTCATGTTGAATATGGAGACCATCTCCGAAGACGAATACGAGGATGCTCTTGGTGACAATATCTATATCTCCCTCCAGACTGCCAACCAGAAGAAAAACGGCACCACAGAGGCGAAGAATTACTATGTTTCTGCTGTTATCTCACAGGTAATCTCCGATCTGAAGGAGCGCGCCGGATACAGCGCCACACAGGCATATCATGCAGTATATCAGGGCGGTCTTAAGATCTATACCTGTCTTGACAGTGAGATACAAAGTATTTGCGAAAAGGAGGTCGAGGTGCAGAGACAACGCACCGGTGATCGCAAAAAGCTGCAGCTATCTCTTGTTTTTATGGATCAGTCCACCGGAAAGGTAAAGGCTCTGATCGGTGGAAGGCAGGGCGAGGTTCCCCAGACTGGCGGAAACCGTGCCGTTGATTATACCAGACAACCCGGCAGCATGCTGACCCCTCTTTCCGTATGGCTTCCTGCAATTGACACTGCAGGAATGACACTTGGAACAGTACAGGATGATTGTCTCTACAGCTATTCCGAAAACGGACATCAGCAAAACACCCGGGATCAGAACGAATATCAGGGACTTGTCACCACGAGAGACAGTATACTGAAGCACTTAGAATCTCCTGCCGTCCAGGCCATGGAAAGCTTTGGTATCCAGACCGGATATGATTATCTGAAAAAGCTCGGTTTCTCTACTCTGGTCGAGAAGCAGGAGGATATGGATGGCAACGTGATCAGCGATGTATCGCTTTCCCTGGCATCCGGCAATCTTGTAAACGGCGTCAGTAATCTGGATCTGACCGCGGCTTATGGGGTCCTTGCCAATGAGGGCAAAAGTGTCAAGCCAATCTTCTATACAAAGCTTGTCGACAAAACCGGCAATATTTTATTTAAAAATGAACAGAAATCTTCCCAGCTTCTGGAAACTGCTTCTGCATGGCTGATAACAAATGTGCTGCACGAATATATCGAAACAGGTGCCGGAAAAGCGGCAGATCTCGGTATCGAAAAACTTCCGGCTGCCGGCTATGGTGCCTCCACAAAAGGCAACAAAGACCAGTGGTTTACGGGTTATACCCCTTACTACACCGCCGGAATCTGGTGTGGCTATGATGATTCCGGAATGATAACCTCCGATATTTCCTGCGAAACGCTCTGGAAACAGATCATGAAACAGGTTCACTCCACCAAAAAAATCGAAAAAGGAAGCTTTAAAATTCCGGACGATATCGTTGCCTGCAACATCTGTACCAAATGCGGAAAGCTTGCCGTTGAGGATCTGTGCAATCAGGCGCTCAGTGGTGATACCGTCCGCCGCGAATATTTTGTCAGCGGCACACAACCGACCGAAAACTGTGACTGCCATGTCAAATACCGCGTCTGCAAAAAGAGTGGAAAACTTGCCACCGAGAAGTGTCCAAAATCGCAGGTGGAAGAACGTGTTTACCTGATCAAAGAAGAACAGGGAACCACAAAGGATACTCCTTATGTGTTGACGCCAAAGCTTCGCAGCAGTCAATGTAATATTCATAAATAAACATTACAATCGAGTAGGAGGCGGTGACTAACCGCCGTCCTCTCACACCACCGTGCGTACCGTTCGGTACACGGCGGTTTCAATAGTTGACGTGCACAGACTGATA